>JAEURK010000095.1 GCA_016789175.1 Anaerolineales bacterium | reverse complement strand
CGATATCCGCTGGATATCTCATGAACTTCAAGCAACCTGACGCCAACCGCAGTACCGTCCTACGCGTTGCGAACTGCGCGCGTTTGGGATAGGCCCAGGCCGGCGCCGTTCACTCGGAGATCCTCATGGATATCTTTATCGGAACGCTTTTGCTCGGTCTGGTGGTCGGCCTGGTGCTGATCATCCTGTTGAGCACCGGCGCGCTCGGGCTGGTGGTCATCAGCGAGCAGCAGGTCGGCATCGTCGTGCGCAAGCTCGGCGGTCGCCCGCTCAAGCCGGGCCAATTGATCGCGCTCGACGGCGAGGCCGGCTATCAGGCGGACACGCTCGCCCCCGGCTGGCACTTCTGGTATTGGCCGGTGCTGTTTCAGGTCCTCAAAGTGCCGATGATCCAGGTGCCGCAGGGCGAGATCGCGCTCGTGGTCGCCAACGACGGCGCCCCGATGGCGCCTGAGCGTATCCTCGGACGCGTGGTCGAGAGCGACAACTTCCAGGACGCGCGCAAGTTCTTGCGGAACGGCGGCGAGAAAGGCCGCCAGCTCGGGATCCTGACGGCCGGCACCTACCGGATTAACACGGCGCTGTTCACCGTGATCACACGCGCCGGGGCCGAGCGCCACGGCTTGCTGCCGCAGCAGTTGCACGTCTCGCGGATCGAGCCCGACAAGGTCGGCATCGTCACGACGCTTGACGGTCGGCCGATCGACGAGGGCGAAATCGCCGGGCCGATCGTTCCGGACCACGACAACTTCCAGAACACTCAGCACTTCCTGGATCACGGCGGCCGCCGCGGTCTGCAGGAGCAGGTCTTGCTCTCCGGCGCCTGGAACCTGAACCCGTGGTTCGTGCAGGTCGAGCAGACGCCGATGACCGAGATCCCGATCGGCTACGTCGGCGTGGTGATCTCGTTCGTCGGCAAGCCGCACGAAGACGTGAGCGGGCTGGAGTTCAAGCACGGCGATCTGGTCAACCAGGGCCACAAGGGTGTGTGGGTCAAGCCGCTCTACCCCGGCAAGCACCCGCTCAACCTGCGGATCATGAAGGTTGAGCTCGTGCCGACGACCAACATCGTGCTCAACTGGGCTAATCGCACCGAGACCCACAACTACGACTCGCGGCTGTCGTCGATCACGGTGCGCTCGAAGGACGGCTTCAGCTTCAACCTGGACGTCTCGCAGATCATCCATGTCGCAGCCCTGGATGCGCCCAAGGTGATCTCACGCGTGGGCTCGATGCAAAACCTGGTCGACCATGTGCTCCAGCCGATCGTGGGCAACTACTTCCGCAACTCGGCCCAGGAGTTCACGGTGCTCGACTTCCTGTCGGCCCGCAGCACGCGCCAGCATGACGCGGCCGAGCACATCCGAACGGCGCTTTCAGCTTACGACGTGCAGGCGATCGACACGCTGATCGGCGACATCAACCCGCCGGCCGAGCTGATGGTCACCCTGACCGACCGCAAGATCGCGGAGGAGCAAAAGAAGACCTACGTGCTGCAACAGGAAGCGCAGACGCAGCGCCAGCAACTCGTGCGGGAGACCGCCAAGGCCGACATCCAGAAGGAAGTCGTTCAGGCCGAGCAGAGCGTCAACATCTCGGAGCTGCAGTCGAACGCGACCATCAAGCGTGCCCAGGGCGAAAGCGAGTCGATCAAACTGCGCGCGCAGGGCGAGGGTGAGTCGATCCGGCTCAAGGCTCAGGGCGAGGCCGAAGGCGTGCGCGCCATCGGCGCGGCCCGCGCGGCCGCCTACCAGGCCGGTGTCGCGGCACTCGGCGCCAACGGCTACACGGCCATCCAGCTGATGCAGATCATCGGAGATCAGCGCGTGCGCATCATCCCCGAGATCCTGGTCGGCCAGGGCAACGGCGCATCCGGCGCCGGCATCACCGACGCGTTGGTGGGCGTGCTGCTGCGCGACCAGCTGGCCGGCAAGAACCCGGAAGGTGGGAACCTGACGAAAGTCGACTGACCCGGGCAAGCGCGTCCAGACAGGTCCGATCCTGTTTGCCGTGGGTTGCGCGGAATGCGCAGAGGGGTTGTGGGTGTGTGTCCACAATCCGCGTCATCCGCGCAATCCGCGGCAAACAACTGCCGGGCACCAAAAACGTGCGCGTGCCCGGGCGGATTGACGCATTGAGCCGGTAGCGGCGGTCACGCGCCTGTACCCGATCACGTCCGGGCGGCCCTGCCCGCCTCATCGGGGAGGGCGACGCCGGTCCGATCGTTCAACGCTCATGCCGATCCCGGAACCACCCGAAGGCCGCCGGCGTCCATAGTTTTTCGCAGATGATTGCGGCTCAAGAGATGATCTCATGAGGCTTCTATTCGTCGCAGCCCTTATCGGACTGCTGGCCAGCGCGGCTGTGCATCTCGCCGCGGCCAACAGCCTGCCCCTGCCCGAAGCCGTCTTCGTGCTTCAGGTTGGTTTGCTGATACTGGCCGTGCCATTGGCGGCCTCGATCCGCCAGCCGCCGCAGGGTGCGCCGCGCCTCAATTACTGGTGGAACGCCTGGCGCGAATCCCCGCTCAAGCTCCAGGCCCTGACTCTGCTCTTGAGTGTTTACATGCTGCACCAGGCGAGCGCCTGGGCCGGCGGACTGCCGTTCGAACGCGCGGGGTTGTTTCTGCGTTTGCTCAGCAGCGCGTGGATGTGCGCGTACGCGATCGAGGCGGCCTTCCTGGCATCGGCAGCGACGGCCCGAGGCAGCCCGCCTTGAGGCCCGCCGTTACGTGCCGGCCGGTGGCGTCCAACGGTTGCGCTCGGCCTCGGCCAGCCACTCCGGCTTGTCGTCACCGGCCCACGGGCGCAGCAGGTCGCCGTAGACGCCGATCCGTCGCTGATGCAGAAGGGGAAAGAAGCTGCGCCACTTATGGAGCACCGCGAGGTCAACGTCGGCGACCACCACCTCGACCGTGTCGCGCCCGGCCTGGGCCAGGATCGCGCCGGACGGGTCGCAGACAAAGCTGCTGCCGTAAAAGGTGTTGGTGCCTTCCGTGCCGACCCGATTGCAGGCCGCGACGAACACGCCGTTGGCGACTGCGTGGCCCTGCATCACGCGCTGCCAGGCGTCGCGCGAATCCATGCTCGGATCGTTGGGCTCGGACCCGATCGCGGTCGGGTAGTAGATCAGCTGCGCGCCCTTAAGGGTGAAGATCCGGGCCAACTCGGGGAACCACTGGTCATAACAGGTCGGCGTCGCCAGCTGCACTCCGGCCGCCGCATGGATGGGAAAGGCGTCGGCGCCGCCGAAGAACGCGGTCTCGTGATAGCCGTCCCCGGAGGGGATATGGATCTTGCGCGTGAGCCCGACCAGCCGGCCGTCAGCGTGCACGGTGGCGGTGTCGTAGTAGTGCCCCTCAGGCGTGCGCTCGTACAGGCTGCCGATCACGGCCACGCCAAAATCACGCGAAAGGTCGGCGAAAAACTGTTCCGAGACCCCGCCCGGCAGCGGCTCGGCCCACTCGAAGCCGGCCGGGTCGCGGGTGACTGCAAAGTAGGGGTTGAGCGAAAACTCGGGCAGCCCGATCAGGTCGGCGCCGGCCGCCACCGCTTCGGCTGTCATGGTCCGGAGCTGGCGCTGCATCGCGCCGACGTCGCCGAGCCACCGGGTCTGTAGAAGTGCGAGACGGGTCACGGCCTGTTCCTCGACGGCACGCTCACGTCAGGAAGCGGCGCACCGGGTTGGCCTCGCGCAGGATGGGGCGGTCGAAAGCGAAGGGTTTGAGATCGAAGGCCGGCGTGACGCCGGCGGCCAGATCCGCCGCGATCTCGCCGATCACGGCCGCAAACTTGAATCCGTGAGCGGCGTCAGCCGCGAGCACGATATCGGGATGGTCGGGAACCGTGTCCACCACGAAGTCGCGATCCGGTGTCATGGTGTACAGACATGGCTTGGAGAACAGGTGCGGGCCCAGATCGGGCAACACGCGCTGCACGAACCGGCTGACCCGGCGCAACGTGCCCAGGTCGGGCTCGAAGGTGCGTGTGGCCGGGGTCACCTCGCGGCCGCCCACGTCCTGCCCGACCTTGACGCCCGGTGCGCCATGCACCGGCAGCCCGTAGAAACACGGGTCGTCCAGCCAGATCCAGGCCGGGAAGCGGCCGGGCATGAATTGCGAGAGATGCTCGGCGGCGAAGTAGTTCACCTGCTCTTGCGTGACGGTCAACGGGAGCTGGAGCCCGAGTTGGGCCAGGATCTCGTTGGTCCACGCGCCGGTCGCGATGATCAGCTTCTCGCCCTCGAACACACCCGACGAGGTGACGACCTCGATCAGTCCGCCGAGGTCACGGACCGACTGCACCGCGGTGTGTTCGAGTAACCGGGCGCCGTGGTCGCGGGCCGAGCGCCGCAGGGCACCCAGCGCTGAACGCGC
The DNA here is from genome assembly GCA_016789175.1 of Anaerolineales bacterium. Lineage (GTDB taxonomy): Bacteria > Chloroflexota > Anaerolineae > Anaerolineales > UBA6663 > UBA6663. The sequence goes on along the minus strand of JAEURK010000095.1, from coordinate 15,412 downwards.
CGAGACGAAGCCGCCATCGGCCTGATGGAGAACCCGAACCGAATCGTCGATGCGGAACTGCGGCCAGCGCTTGCGGGTCTCTTCGCCCGTCAAAAGGTCGAAGTGTACGCCAGCTGCCGTGAGGCTATCGGCGTAATCGCTGAGCGGGATCGCGCCACCCTCTGGAAAGAAGTCGAGACCGCCGACACGATGCACAAGCGGCAGATCGTGCTCGGCCTCGAGCCGGGCCCAGGCAGCATACGCGCCTTTGGCCAACTCGACGTAGAACGGCGTGTTGTAGGACAAACGGATGATGCGACTGTGATCGTGCGAACCGCCGCGGGCGTGGTCGAGATCGTACTGCTCGAGGCCGAGGACGTCACCGCCCGATCGCCGCGCAAGGGCCCAGGCCGCGGCACTGCCGAGCGCACCAAGACCGAGGATGATGTGTTTATAGTGTCGACGCTCCACGTAAGTTGTCCCCCCACGCTCGCGTCTTGCGATTAACAGGCGTCCTAGGATAAAGTCGGCAGAAGTATAGACATCTTGGCCGTGGCGTCAAGCCCGGGTCGCCCACCAATGTCGGCGGAGCCTCCGGGGCATCGGCGCGCAGGTGGCCGGGCGCGACCCAGGAAGGGACTCCCGATGACAGATACCGTTCGCGTGCTCGAACACGTGCGCATCGCGATGCGCGACGGCGTGGCCCTGTCGGCCACGCTCTGGCTTCCGGAGCAGGCCTCGCCGACCGCGCGCGTCCCCGCGATCCTGGAACTGATCCCGTACCGCAAGGACGATTGGCGCTGGGCCAGCGACATGGCCCGGATGCGCTACTTCGCCGAGCGCGGCTTCGCGGGGTGCCGGGTCGACATACGCGGAACAGGCAGCAGCGAGGGTGTTGCGCTCGACGAGTACACGCGCGACGAGACCCTCGACGGCGTCGCGTTAGTCGCCTGGTTGGCGGCTCAGCCCTGGTGCAACGGAAGCGTCGGGATGTGGGGCATCAGCTACGGTGGCTTCACGTCGATCCAGGTCGCGGCCGAGCGCCCGCCGGCGCTCAAGGCGATCGCGCCGATGTACGCCACCGACGACCGCTATACCGATGATGTGCATTACTTCGGTGGGTGTCTGACCGCCAGCGACGTCGCCCAATACGCGGTCAGCCAGATCGCCATGAACGCCCTGCCCCCACGACCCGCCTTCGCCGGGCCTGATTGGGTCCAAAGCTGGCGCGCCCGGCTGGAGGCGACGCCCCCATGGCTACTGACCTGGCTGCGTCAGCAGACCGACGGCCCGTATTACCGTCAGGGCTCGCTCGCACCGGACTACGAGCGGATCACGTGCGCGATCTACAACATCGGCGGCTGGATGGATGGCTACACCAACGCGGCCTGGCGCATGCACCTGCGCTGCCCGGCTCCGAGTCGAACTTTGATCGGCAATTGGGGGCACCTGCTACCGGACACTGCCACGCCCGGCCCGACCGTGGATTACCTCGACGAACTGGTGCGCTTCTTCGGCCTCTGGCTACGCGGCGACGAGGCCGGGTTCGCCAACGAGCCGGACCTGATAGCCTTCTTGCGTGAGCACACGCCGCCTGAGCCATTCCCCGGGCTGTGGCCCGGCCGCTGGCAGGGCTACAACCGCCGTGACCTGGCACAGGCGCCGCAACAGACCTGGTGGCTGGAAGATGAGACGCTGACCGAAAGCGCGCCGGCCTCGATCGCCTCGCGCTCCGTCACCCACCAACCTGCCTGGGGCCTGAACGGCCCGCTGGCCTCTGGCGCGGGCGCCTCGCCCAACGGCCTGTGGCGCGACCTTCGGATCGACGACGCGACCGCCCTCACCTACACCAGCGCACCGCTCGGCGAACCGCTCGACCTGCTGGGCATGCCCGTGGTCGAGCTCACCGTCAGCAGCGACATGCCGACCACGCATCTGGTGGCCCGGCTGAGCGCGCTCGACCCGGAGGGCACGCCCTGCCTGATCAGTTGGGGCGCGCTCAACCTGACTCATCGCGACTCACATGCGGAGCCGAGGGCCCTGAAGCCGGGCCAGATGTATACGGTGCGTCTGGATCTCAAAGCGACCGGCTATCGCGTCGCTGCCGGACACCGGCTGCGCCTGACGGTGGCCACCGCGCATTGGCCCCTGATCTGGCCGGCACCCGACCGCGGCGCCCTGACCGTATGGACCGGTGGCGTGTCGCCGGCGCGAGTCAGTCTGCCCTTGGCGCCGGAGGCACAGGCGTTGCCGCGCGCGCTCAAGGCGACTCCGCCCGAGACCCGCTGGGAGGGCGCCTATGCCGAGCAGCCGCCGGTGTGGACGATCACCGAGGACGTCCTGGCCGGCACAAGCACGGTGACGATCTTCGGCGGTGACCGCCAGAGCCTGCCGAACGGCACCCGGTTGGAGGCATCGGAGCACATTCGGCTCACGGCCCGGCCGTCCGCGCCGGAATCGACGAGCCTTGCGAATCAGGTCGACTATGTGCTCGAGCAGGATGGTGCCCGAGTGGTCGTCCGGTCGACTGGCACGATCACGAGCGACCACCAACGGCTGGTCGCCGACCTCCACCTCGAGGTGTCGCTGAACGATGCCCCGTTTTTCGAACGCGACTGGCAGGCGGAGATCCCGCGCAACGGTTGTTGAGATCGCGCTGAAACGCAAATGCGCGAGGGTGTCGGGACCGGGGCCTGGCCCCGACCTCCGACACCCTCGCGCATTCTGGTGAATGCTTTTGGGTTACTCGACCAGCGGTGCTTCAGCGTTGGCGTTCAGACGCTGCCAGACGATGATGCCGGCCGCGACCCCGACCACCCCGATCAGCACCCAGGGCAGGGCTGAGCCGCGCCGACGGGGCGCCTCGACCAGGGCTTCCTCGGAGGCCTCAGCCGACTCGGCGACTTCGGCCACGCGGCGCGGACGAACCAACCGGCGCGCAATGCCGGAGCGGCCCTTGCGCTTGGGTTCATCACGCCCCATGTAGCGATAGATCAACGCACGCAGCAGATCCAGTCCCTCATCGATGAGAAGATCGAAGAACATGGCTTCCTCCTTATGACAGCTTTCATTGTACCTTGAGCGGCGTGAACCCTCGACCCAGGACCTCACTCACGGGCACCATCACCACAAAGGCGTTGGGGTCCTCCACCTCGACCAGCGTCTTGAGCATCGCTGTCTCGGTCACGGTGAGGGCCACGAACAACACATCGCGGTCGGTCTTGGTGTACATGCCCTCGCCGTGCAGGGCCGTCACGCCGCGTCGCATGTCCTTCATGATCCGGGCGGCAACGGCCTCCGGCCGGCCCGTGACCAGGAACGCCAGCACCTGCTGCCGGCGGCGCGCTTGAAAGGCGCGGGCACGCGCACCCGTCGGTCGCTCGGTGGACGCCCCGAATTTAGGCAACACCTCACCCGAGGCGTGGGTCAACCGCGCGGTCGCCAGGCCGATGGCAAACAACACCCCGTTATAGACCAACCCCAGGGTGATCATGACCTCACCGCGGATCCCGCCGACTGCGGCACGCGCTACGAAGTCTTCCCAGACCGTCACCGGCACCGGCTGGAGATAGATCTCGGCCACCCAGGCCAGGGCCAGGATGACGAACAACCATTGATAGTTGCGCCGAAACCGACGGCCGAAGGCCTCCCACATGCTGATCGGAAACTGTGGCTGCAACAAGGACTCGGCCAGGCTCTCAGCCCACTCCGGATGCGGCCTGAAGGGCGGCACCAGCATGGCCGCAAAGAAGTCCGTTTCCATCAGTCGAGCGCGATAACTCCACAGCTCGTAATACCGGTACCGGCGCGCCTCGATCCAGGTAAAGAATGTGACCAGACAGGTCGCCAGGATGATCACCCCGTGATGGTTCGTGGCGCCGGCAAAGGCAAACGCAAGCGCGGCCCCAGTCGTCAGGACGGCCCAGTTGGTGGTGGTGTCCAGACGCTGGCGCCAGACGTTGCTGCGGTCAATCTCGGCCTGGTAATAGGATGTCAGCGCGCCGGCGAACTCGGCCGGGCGCAGGCTGTAGCCGCGGTATGACCAGACGTGCTCGCTATTCGGAAGCGGATCGGGCTCGGCGGCCGTCGCCCCTGACGCCGCGGGATCGTCGCTGGAAGTCATGTGTTAAAATGAAGTTTCTTCGTTTGGCCCCAACCTACGTGCTTTTCCGGCCAATAGTTCCATTATACGTCGCCGAGACAGGAGTCGGATATGGCCTCAATGACGCCGCCGAGCGCAAAACCCCGCCCCTACACCATCCATCAACATGGCCGAACCCGTGTCGACCCTTACTTCTGGATGCGCGAACGCGACAACCCTGAAGTGCTCGAGTACCTCAAGGCCGAGAACGCCTATACGGCGGCCGTAATGGCGCCGACACAGCCTTTGCAAGAACGACTTGTGGCTGAGATGCGCGGCCGGATCCGAGAGGAGGACGAGAGCGTCCCGGAACGGCACGGCGATTACGTTTACTTCACGCGCACCGAGGCGGGGCAGCAGTACGCCGCCTACTATCGACGACCGGTGGCTGACCCTGCGGCGGCGCCGCAGCTGCTGCTCGACCTCAATGCCGAGGCACAGGGACGTACGTTCTGCAAGGTCGGCGGCTGGCGCGTCAGCGATGACGGACGCTGGTTCGCCTATCTGATCGATTTCGCCGGTGATGAGGCCTTTACGTTGATCATCGTCGACCTCGAGAACGGCCGGGCGCTGCCCGAGCGCATCGAGAACGTCTATTACGGGCTGGAGTGGGCGGCCGACAACGGCACGCTCTTCTACACCGTGATCGACGACGCCCACCGACCCTTTCGCACTTATCGTCACGCCCGCGGCACCGACCCGGCGAACGATGTGCTGGTCCACGACGAGTCGGACCCGATGTTCTTCGTCTACGTTCGACGCACGCGCAGCCGCGCTTACATCGTCGTCGTCAGCTTCAGCGGCACCACCGGTGAAGTGCGCGTCATCCCGGCCGACCGCCCGACCGACTTGCCCATCATCGTGGCCGCGCGTCGCCACGGGATCGAGGTCGCGTTCGAGCACCAGGGTGACCGCTTCTTGCTGCTGTCCAACGCCGAGGCGCTCAACTTCCGATTGCTGACGGCGCCGGCAACGCTGACGTCACCGCCCGAGTGGCGCGAGTGGATCGCTCATCGCGAGGACGTGTTGATCGAGAGCGCCGACGGCTTCCGCGACCATGTGGTCGTCGTGCAGCGCCGTCAGGGCCTGCGCGAAGTCATCCTGCACGACACCCGCACCGGGTCGGCGCGCTCTGTGAACTTCCCGGATGCAGCCTACAGCGTACACATCGACGAAAGCCCCGAGTACGCCGGTGGTTTTGTCCGGATCGGGTACAGCTCGCCCGCCCAACCCGAGACTGTGGCCGATATCGATCTAGCCAGCGGCGCCTGGACGATCCGCAAGGTCGACCAGATCCCAAGCGGGCACCGCGCCGAGGACTACGTTGTCGAGCGGATCGAGGCGACCGCGCCCGATGGCGCCCGAGTGCCGATCTCGCTCATCTATCGGCGCGACGCGCTGCGGCCCGGTGGGCTGCCGACCCTGGTGACCGGCTATGGCGCCTACGGCTCGAACATCGAGCCGGGCTTCTTCAAGAACTGGCTCAGTCTCGTCGATCGCGGCATGCTGTGCGCCGTGGCCCACGTCCGGGGCGGCTCGGATCTGGGGCGGGCGTGGTACGACAGCGGCCGCCTGCGCCACAAGCGCAACACATTCGACGACTTCATCGCGTGTGCCGAACACCTGTGCGCCGCTGGATATGCCGATCCCTCCCGCCTGGCCGCATTGGGTGTGAGCGCCGGCGGCCTGCTCATGGGCGCGGTGCTGACACAGCGGCCGGACTTGTGGCGAACCGTGGTGGCGAAGGTGCCGTTCGTCGACGTGGTCAGCACGATGAGCGACCCGAGCATCCCTCTGACGGCCATCGAATGGGAGCAGTGGGGCAATCCGATCGAGAGCGCCGATGAATTCAGCTATATGCTCTCGTACTCACCCTATGAGAACCTGCGGCCGACCGCGTATCCCAACCTGCTCTTGACGGCCGGTCTGAACGACCCGCGAGTCCAGTACTGGGAGCCGGCCAAGTTCTGCGCGCGGCTGCGCGAGCTCAAGACCGATTCGAACAAGCTCGTGCTCAAGACCAACCTGGCGGCCGGCCACGCCGGCGCCTCGGGCCGATTCGATTATTTGCGCGAGATCGCGCACGAATGGGCGTTTGTCCTCGACACCCTGGGCCTGGCGGACGCCGAGCCGCGCCGGTCGGTGGCCGATGTAGCCTGAGACGGCCCGAACACGCCACGGAACAGGCAGCCCCATCATGCCCGCGTCACTGCGACTACCCTGGCGACCGCTCGAGTTGCTCGACGCCGAGCAACTCGAGCGCATCCACCTGGCATCGCTTCAGATCCTGGAAGAGATCGGGATCGACTTCCAGGATCCGGAGGCGCTCGGGCTGTGGCAGGCGGCGGGCGCCGACGTCGATTGGGGAGCGCAACGCGTGCGCCTCGATCGTGGGCTGGTGCTCGACCTGGTCGCACAGGCGCCCCGCAGCTTCACATGGCGAGCGCGAAACCCCGTCCATGACGTCCTCCTCGGACCCGGCGTGGCGGCCTTCGGTCCCTGCGGCGGCATGGCGTATGTGTTGGATCACACGCAGACGCGACGACCGGGCACCCTGGGCGACTACGAAGACCTGATCCGGGTCGCGCAGGCGTCACCGGCCCTTCACTTCGCCGCCTGGGAGCAAGTGGCGGCTTTGGACGTGCCCCTCAGCGCCCGTCATCTCCAACGCCTGCGGGCCGCCCTGACACTCTCGGACAAGCCCTTGATGGAGAGCGCCCATGGGCGCATCATCACGGCGGATTGTCTCGAGCTCTGCCGCCTGGTTTTTGGTGACTTGGAGGGGCAGCCGCCGGTCATCGGCGACGTCATCAACGTCAGCAGCCCGTTGCGCTTCGATGCGCGCATGCTGGGCGGGCTGTTGACCTACGCCCGCGCCGGCCAGGTCACCTATATCACGCCATTCATTCTGGCCGGGGCGATGTCTCCGGTGACGATGGCGGCGGCATTGGCTCAGCAGAATGCGGAGGCGCTGGCCGGTGTCGCGTTGACCCAACTGGCGCGACCCGGCGCACCGGTGCTGATGGGCGGCTTCACCTCCAACCTCGATCTGCGCTCGGGAACGCCAGCGCTCGGCACGCCCGAAGGGGCCTGGGCCGTCCTCGCAGGTGCGCAGCTGGCGCGGCGCTACGGCCTCCCGTTCCGAGGCAACGGCGGCCTGACTAGCAGCAAGACCCTGGATGCACAGGCGGCGGCGGAGACGCACTGGTCGTTGTGGCCCAGTTTGCTCGGCCATAGTGCGCTGATCATGCACACCGCAGGCTGGATCGACGGCGGATTGACGGTCTCGCTCGACAAGTTCGCCTTCGACCTCGGCCAGCTCGAAGCGTTCACGACGACCCTCCAGGGCCCTGCCGCACCGCGCGCTGTCCGGTATCCGGACAGCGCCGATTGGGCTGCTCGGCTGGCGACCTTTGAAGCGCCGCCGATGGACCCCGGGCTACGTGAAGCCATCGACGCCTTCATCTTGCGTCGCTCGGCCGAACTGGCTGACGTCGACCTCTACGCCTGATGGCGTGAAGGCCGCATAAAGATTCTTCTGATTTTTAGCGCATTGTTATAGCCCGGGACCCTTCGTCGCCCCTATACTTTTGGGCGATATGTGCGCAGCATCTGCTGGATGGCGAAAGGCGCCCGGGCCACGATGACCGATTCACCGCGCCCCAATGAAAACGCGACGACGCGTCTGGTCGAAGTTCAGACGACGCCAACCGCCTCGGCTGTGTCGCGGGCGCGCCCTGCCCGCTCCATCCCCACGGAAGACACCGCCGCACGCGCCCTGGATCGGATCCGCGACTTCGTGGCCGAGATCGACGTGAACGGCGAGGTGCTCTGGGTCAACGCCGCGGCTCAGGAGGAGCTGGGGCGCACGCCGGACGAGATCCTCGGACACAACATCCTCGAGTTTATCCATCTCTATGACATCGGCCGCGCGCGCCAGGTGATCGCCGAGAGCCAGATAACCGGCGAGGTCGACGGACCGATCACGCTGCGGTTGTCCACTCAAGATGGCGGCTACCACTGGATGGAAGCCAGTGCCGGGCTGACGCGCGACGAGAACGGCCGGTCCACCGGCGCGATCATCGTCGCCCGCAACATCGAAGAGCGTCAGCAGCAGGCTCAACAGCTGCAACGCCATATGATCGAGACCCAGGCGCTCAACCGGCTCCTGGCCAGCGCTTCGAGCCTGAGCCGGCCCGAAGAAATCCTGCAACTGCTCTGCGACGTTCTGGGAACCGCGATCCCGGAGGCCCGCGTTGCGGGCGGTGTGACCGACCTCGAGCGTCTTACCAATAACTTCGTGGCGGCCCATCTGGGCGAGAACCGCTGGCCGAACCCGAGCGGGCGGCGTTTGAACCTGGAAGACCTGTTGCTGGAACACGGCACCGCGATCATGGCCGGGCAGATTGTTGAGCTCGCGGCCGAAGCGACCCGACGGGTCCTTGAGCAGACCTGGCAGGTGGTGGCCGTGACGGATCGGCCGATCGCCGTGTTGTGCTGCCCCATCATGGGTGCGCTGGCGCCGCAGGCCATGTTGGTGCTGGCCATTCCCGACCGCGAAGCGTTTTTCGAGAACGAACTCGAGCTTGTTGCGAGCCTGAACCGAACCGTCAGCCCGATCATCGAGCGCTCACTGCTTCATCAGGAGGCCGCCTGGAGCGAGGAACGCTACCGGGCGTTGACCGCGATGGTCTCGGATATCGCGTTCGAGATGCGGCTATACGATGGGAAGCCGCACATGGCGTGGTGGGCCGGACCGGTCAAACAAATGATGGGCGCCGGACCGCAGGAGATCTGCCATCTCACCACCTGGTTGGCGCGCACTCACCCGGACGATCACGAGGTCGTGCGCCAACTGGCAAGTCGGATCTCGGCCGGCCAGGTCTTCGACTTCACGGCCCGGATCAGGAATGAAGAAGAAGCCCTGCGCTGGATCCGCGTGTGGATCCGACCGATCGCGACCCAGGACCCGGCCACGGTGATCGGTTTTTACGGCATGGCACGCGACGTCACTGACCGCCAGGAGCAGGAGACCCGCGTTCAGGATCTATTGACCGAGGTGCAGGCCATCAACCGCGTCCTGCAGCAGGCCGGCGCCGAACGGGATCCGGCCCGCATCCTCGAGATCGCAAGCCTGGAACTTCAGAACCTGATTGGCGCCGCGACAGTGGCCGGCGGGCTGATCGACCCGGACGCGCCCGTTGCCCGCATCGTGGCCGAGCATCGTTGTTCGGACGGCCCAGCACTGATCGGGATGGTCGTGCGAATCGATCAGACCGAGACCTGGCCGTACGCCGGCAGCCTCGCGCCCAGCGCGGACCTGACGCCAATCGAAATGCGGCCCTGGCCGGAGATCGACGCAGCCGGGGCGGCCTTGTTGCGCCAGGTCATGGCCCCGCTGGTCGGACGCAACGGCCTGATCGGCGCGCTGCTCATTCTCGACTTCCGGCAGGACCCGTTCAGCCTCGAAGCCCTGCAGCGGCTGGAGCGATTCGCGCGAGCCATTGCGCCCCACATTGAAAACGCCCAGTTGCAGCAGGCGATCTGGCGCGATCAGAACCGCTACCGGGTGTTGTCCGAGATGGTGTCCGACCTGGCGGTCGAGTTCCGGTTCATCGATCACAGCAGCGCCATGGCAACCTGGCACAGCGGCCCATGGGAGCTGCTCTTCGAGGGCGTCGATCCTGAGGCCCCGCTCGTATTCGACGACCTCACGGCAGCCCGTCATCCCGATGATCTGGAACAGATCCGCGCCATTGCCGAACGTTTGCGCAACGGGGAGGGCAGCTCGGCCGAGTTTCGGGTGCGGGATCGCGACGGAAACTGGCGCTGGGTCGCGGCCGAATTCAAAGTCATTCAAAGCCCGGGAGTTGCGCACCCAACAGGGCTATACATCGTCGGCCGCGACATCAATGCCCGACGTCGTCAGGAACTGGCGCTGGCCGACGCCCATGCTGCTTCGCAGGCATTGCTTTCGACCATCCCTGACTCGATCCTGCACATCCGGAGCGACGGGACTTTTGGGCCTGGGTGCGCGCTTGATCCCGAAACCGAAGCGCTCATCGGGATCCCGGCCGATCGGCTCCTGGGTGTCTCGCTCCGGCAGTTCATCGACGATCCGCGTCAGGTGCGCCACCTGGTTCGATTTGCGCGGCAGGTATTGGCGACCGGAAAGACGCAAAGCGTCGACTTCACATTGCGCGGCCACGAGTTCGAAGGGCGCGCCGCTCGCAGCGGACCCGACGAATTGGTGGCTGTGATCCGCAACGTCACCGAACGTCGCCGGCGGGAGCGTGCCCTGGCCGAGAGCGAAACCCGCAACCGAGCCCTGGTCGCCGCCATCCCGGATGCGCTCTTCCGCATGACCGGCGACGGTCGTCTGCTGGATCACAAACCGGATAGCACGCGCCCGACGCCCGCGTCGATCCCGCGCATCGGTGACGACCTTGATTCGAATCAAACGATGCCGCGGGAGACCAAGGCTCGGCTGTTGGCGGCCATCCGGGAGGCGTTGGCGACTGGTCAGGTCCAGACCTTTGAGTATCGCACCGGGGAGGCCAATGGCAATCGCGACCTCGAAGCCAGGATCGCGCGCAGCGGGAAGGTGGAAGTGGTCGCGACCGTGCGCGACGTCACCGAACGCCGCCAGAAGGAACAGGAGCTGGCCGAAGCCCTCAAGCAGCTCGAGTTGAGCGTGCGACAGGCCGAGGATTTGGCTGTCGAAGCGGAGTCGGCCAGCCAGGCCAAGAGCGCGTTCCTGGCCACGATGAGCCATGAGATCCGCACGCCCATGAACGCGGTCATCGGCATGACCGATCTGTTGCTCGACACACCGGTCAACGCCGAACAGCGCGACTTCATCGACACCATCCGCGTCAGCGGCGAGAGCCTGCTGGCGATCATCAACGACATTCTCGACTTCTCGAAGATCGAGAGCAGCCGGCTGGAACTTGAAACGATCCCGCTTGATCTGCGTAAAGTGGTCGAGGAGAGCCTCGACCTGATCGCCGGGCGTGCGGCCGAGAAGCATCTGGATCTCGTGTACCTGCTGGATGACAGTGTGCCGGGGAGCCTGCTGGGCGATGCCGTGCGATTGCGGCAGATCCTGGTCAACCTGCTCAGTAATGCCGTCAAGTTCACCGAGCGCGGCGAAGTTTCGGTCAGTGCCCGGGCCGAACCACTACCCGGCCGACCCGGCTGGCACGAAGTGCGCTTCGCGGTGCGTGACACCGGGATCGGGATCCCGCCCGACAAGATCACGCGGTTGTTCCAGCCATTTGCCCAGGCCGATTCGTCGACAACGCGCGAGTTCGGCGGCACCGGCCTCGGTCTGGCGATCAGTAATCGACTGGCGACGTTGATGGGCGGGTCGATGTGGGTCGACAGCGCGCCGGGTCTTGGGTCGACGTTCTACTTCACGCTGCAGGCCCAGGCCGCGCCCAGCCAGCAACACGTCTTTCTCTCCGGCAACACCCAGGAACTGGCCGGGCGGCGGGTGCTGATCGTCGACGACCTCTCGACCAACCGGACCGTCGTCGAGGCACACTGTCGCCGCTGGGGCATGGCGCCCACGCTGGCGGCGTCGGCGTCGGATGTCCGCGACCTGCTCGAGCGCGGCCATCAATTCGATGTCGCCGTGCTAGACTACCTGTTGCCAGACTCGAATGGCTCCGAGCTGGCGGCCGACATCCGCCGGGATCGACCGGGTCTGCCGTTGATCCTGATCAGTTCGCTCGGCAAACGCGAAGAGGATGCCGTCTTCGCCGTCAGCTTGAACAAGCCGGTCAAGACTGGCCAGCTCTACACGGCCCTCACGCAGGCGCTCTGCCAGAGCGCCCACGCCGATCGAGGCGACGCGCCGACGACGCGGGTCGAAGTGCCGCGCCAGAGCCTCAGGATCCTGTTGGCGGAGGACAATCCCGTCAATCAGCGCGTGGCCTTGCTCATGCTGGAGCGGCTTGGATACACGGCTGACGTGGTTCGAAACGGTATGGAGGCGCTGCAGGCGCTCTATCAGCACACCTACGATTTGGTGTTGCTCGACGTCCAAATGCCCGAGCTGGACGGTCTGGAGACTGCGCGCCGCATCTGCGAACGCTGGCCCGAGGCCAAGCGCCCCCGTATGGTGGCCATGACGGCTAACGCCATGCAAGGCGATCGTGAAGCCTGTCTAACGGCCGGCATGCACGATTACATGGCCAAGCCGATCCGCCGCGAGGAACTCAATCGCGTCCTGGATACGACGCGCGAACGTCTGATGGGCGGACTGACCGGCGGAGGAGCACACGTGACCAGTGAACACCCGCATGATGACGCAGTGATTGATCTGAGCGCACTGCGTGATGCGCTCAGCCTTTCAGAAGACCTGAGCGACACCGAGCGCGAGACGTTGCGCGCCGTCCTGGAGATGTATCAGGAAGACTCGGTCAACCTGCTCGGCCAGGCCAAGGCCGCCTATACATCGAGCGATTCGCCGACCCTGATTCGGGCACTCCACACCTTGAAGAGCAGCAGTGCCATGCTGGGCGCGCGCATTCTGGCCCGCCAATGCGGCGATTTCGAACGCCGTGCCAAACAGGGCACGGTCGCCGATGGTGAGGCCCTCCTGGCGCAGATCGAGACCCAGCTACAGGCAACGCGCGCGGCGGTGGCCACGCAGTTGGCCGCGCTTGTGCCAGCCTGAGCACGGTAGCCGGAAACACACACAGGGGCGGCCCGTAACCGGGCCGCCCCTGTGTATTCGTTGTGTGCGTTGCTCAGGCGTTGATCTGCGGCAGATCGGCCATCGCCGTCTGTACCAGCTCGGCCGGATACGCGTAATCTTGAAGTTTGCCGGCCATGTAATCGGCATAGGCTGTCATGTCGAAATGGCCGTGACCCGACAGGTTGAAGGCAATGACCTTCTTGACCCCATCGCGCTTGGCGGCCAGGGCCTCGTCGATCGCGACCCGGATGGCATGGCTCGACTCGGGCGCCGGGATGATGCCCTCGGCGCGCGCGAACATCACGCCCGCTTCAAACGTCCCCAGCTGGCCGACCGCGCGAGCCTCGATATCGCCATGATCGACCAGGGCGCTGATCGACGGGGCCATGCCGTGGTACCGCAGACCGCCGGCATGGATGCCCGGTGGCATGAAGCCGTGCCCAAGGGTGTGCATCTTGACAATCGGGGCCATCTTGGCCGAGTCGCCGTAGTCGAAGGTGTAGGTGCCCTGCGTCAAGGTCGGGCACGAGGCGGGCTCGGCCGCGATAATGCGGGTGCGCTTGCCTTCTTTCAGGTTCTCGCGCACAAACGGGAAGGCGAAGCCCGCGAAGTTCGAGCCGCCGCCAGCGCAGCCGATCACCACATCGGGATACTCGCCTGCGAGCTCCATCTGCAGCAAGGCTTCCTGGCCTATGACGGTCTGGTGCATGAGCACGTGGCCGAGCACTGAGCCGAGCGAGTATTTCTTCGCCCCACCCGACGTCGCGGCCACTTCCACAGCCTCGGAGATGGCGATGCCAAGCGACCCCTGATTGTCGGGGTTCGCCGCCAGGAGCGCCCGCCCGTACTGTGTGCGATCAGAGGGGCTGGCGTAGACCTTGGCCCCGAATTGCTCCATGATGATGCGGCGATACGGCTTCTGGTGATAGCTGACTTTGACCTGATAGACCTCAAGGTCCATCCCAAACATGTTGCAGGCCATCGCGAGCGCGCTGCCCCACTGCCCCGCGCCGGTTTCGGTCGTCAGGGCTTTGGTGCCCGCCTCTTTGTTGAACCAGGCCTGCGGCACGGCCGTGTTCGGCTTGTGCGAGCCCACCGGGCTCACGCTTTCGTTCTTGAAGTAAATGTGGGCCGGGGTGTCGAGCATCTGCTCGAGACGGATCGCGCGCACCAACGGCGTCGGGCGCCAGAGGCGATAGATCTCTCGGATGGGCTCCGGGATCTCGATGTACCGATCGGTGCTGACCTCTTGCATGATCAGGCTCATCGGGAAAAGGACCGAGAGGAAGTCTGGCGTGACCGGCTCCAGCGTTCCCGGATGCAGCACGGGCGTCAGAGGCACGGGCATATCGGCATTGATGTTGTACCAGGCCTTGGGGAGTTGGCTTTCGTCGAGCAGGAATTTGTGTTGCGACATGGATAGCGGCTCCAGAAGCGGGATGAGCCTATTGTACAGAAATAACTGCAGAAACGGGCATCGTCGCCGGCCGACATGGCCGCCACCCAGTCCCCAGTGCAGTTTGTTCCATGGAACACGCGGTCAATCCGCACGCCACTCCCCCCTCAGCGCGGTGCCGATCGGCGTTGAGCCAGAGTGTCAAAGGTATAATCAGGCCAACTTCTACGGGAGACCGAAACCCCATGTCGACGCTCAAGGCAGATGTCCTCAACGCAATCGCAGGCGGGTCCCACGGCGCCCCATTTGATGTGCTCGGCATGCATATCGCCCCAGAGCCCCACAAAGGCCTGGTTGTGCGCACCCTGCAACCGCACGTCGCCAGCGTCGACGTTTTGCTCGGGGCTGAGCGGCTACCGCTCGAACGCGTACACGCTGAAGGGGTTTTCGAGACAATCCTCCCGGGCACAACCGAATTTCGGCCCTATTTGTTCGTCCTCACGCATCATGACGGTGTCGAAGAGATCGTCGACGACCCGTATCGTTTTGCCCCAGTCCTCGACGAGACCGATCTGTATTTATTCAACGAAGGCAACCTGGTGCGCGCATACCACAAACTGGGCGCGCACCCGACCACCCATCAAGACGTGACAGGCACGGTCTTCGTGGTGTGGGCGCCTGCGGCCGAGCGCGTCAGCGTCGTCGGCGACTTCAACCAGTGGGATGGGCGGCGGTGCCCGATGCGCCCGCGCGGAGCCAGCGGCCTGTGGGAGATCTTTCTGCCGGGCGTGGGCCCGGGAACCGTGTACAAGTATGAGATCAAGAGCCGTGTGCACGGCTATCTGGTCAATAAGGCCGACCCGTACGCTTTTGCCGCGGAACGCCGTCCCAACACCGCTTCGATCGTGCACGACCTCGGCCGTTACACCTGGAACGACACGACCTGGATGGGCGAGCGCAAGGATCGGCAGGATCTGGCTGCGCCCATCGCTGTCTACGAAGTGCATCTCGGTTCGTGGCGCCGCCGGCCGGACGGGAGCTTCCTGAGCTATAGCGAACTGGCCGACGCGCTGATCCCGTACGTACTCGACCTGGGTTATACCCATGTCGAGCTGTTGCCGATCGCCGAGCACCCGTATGACGGCTCCTGGGGTTATCAGGTCACCGGTTACTTCGCACCGACCGCGCGCTT
>JAEURK010000058.1 GCA_016789175.1 Anaerolineales bacterium | reverse complement strand
TGACTCACGGGTCGGGTCACGCCATCCTGTATGTCCAAACCATGGAGCACGCGACCCATTGGGGCCGCGTGCTCCATGTGAAACGTGCGATCTGGATAACGCGTATGGGGCCCTAACTCATCGAGGGCGGGGTGTGAGTCTTCGCCCAGGCCTGGAACCGGTTCGTGCCGGGCTGTCGACAAAGTTGCGCAAACGCGTGCTCGTCGGCCGGAACGCTGGCGTGCCAGGGATTCAGCCCGCGTCGGTCCAGGCTAAGGCCGTCCAGCTTGTACTCATCCAGCCGATAGCGGTTGATGTGCCGGCGCTCCGCTGCCAATCGTCGATCCAGGCGATCGCCATACAGCCGTTGCACAGCGCCCAGGTCGGCGTCACCCAAGGCCCGGGCCTGCGCCACGTCGGCTTGCAGTTCCCTTAGGAGTTGCTGCTCAACCGCCCGCAGTTTGTTCGACAACTGGACCTGTACGAGATTAGGTTTGATGATCTGCATGGTGTCCGCCTCAGGCTGCGAAGAGCCCACGCTCCCGCAACGAGCAGAATCCGTCCTGGCTGACGATCACGTGATCCAACAGCGCCACATCCAGAAGTCGGCCGGCTTCGCCGATGGCTTTTGTCACGGCGATGTCGTCGCTGCTGGGTTCGCACTCACCGGAAGGGTGGCCGTGTCCCACGAGGATGCCGGCGCCATTGCGGCGGATCGCTTCGCGGAAAACTTCGCCCACCCGGACCAGAGCCGTGTTCAACGAGCCGTGATAGACCTCGACCGGGTCGCCGATCAGGCGGTTGCGGGTGTTCAAGACCAGCACATAAAAATACTCCTGCTCGCGGTGCGCAAGATACGGTCGCAACACCGCAGCGGCTTCGGCGGCGGTGCGGATGGGTTGGGAGCGATGGGGCGCGGCGGATCGGCGGGACAGTTCACAGGCCGCGCGGATCACGGCCGCGGTTTGCGGCCCCACTCCCGGGATTGAGAGCAGTTCGGCCGTGGCGGCGCGTCCAAGATCGAATGGGGTGCGATAGAGCGACAGGATTCGCTCGGCGACAGCGGCGGCGTTCGGCACACCGATCACGGCCGTCACCAACTCCTGATAACTGCAGGCGCCGGGATCGGATTGCGCGCGGTGAAGGCTCGACTCGCGGATCAGACGATGGGGTGTGGTCATCGGGGGTCTCCGAAAAGGCAGCGGCCCCGTACGGAGACGGGGCCGCTGCGGGCAACACATGGTCGTGGTCGAGTTTCAGCTCAGCTCAGTTCAGTGACGGTGTACGTGGCCGCCCGGACCTCGAGTCGCGCCGGTGTCCTGGGCTCGAACTCGAAGACCACGGATCGGTCCCGGCGCCACACGCGCACGACTCGGGCATGGGCCGCCGGTAACGAGATCACGTGCGTCACTTTCTCGAATCCGATCACAATCTGAACGTCGTCGCTGCGCTCCAAGAGCACCACGGCCACATCGCCGTCGCGCTTCACGCCGATCACGAGGCCGGTCAGACCGTCCAGAGACGGCTCCGGCCGCGAGGCGACTTGCGCGGTGAAGCGGAAATGCTGGTCGCGCTCGACGCAGGCAGAGGAGCAATACGGCCAGCGTTGGCCGTCGTCCCAGATCGCGCGCTCGCGTGGGTCAAGCGGTGCGCCACAATATTCGCAATGGGTCTCTTCGGGCGTGGGTTCAACACGGTCAGTGGTCATGGTCGTTTCCTTTGAGTCGACGAGTAAGTGGAGGAGTCAGAAGAGGTGAAGTTGTCCGAAGACCGCTGAGGCCTCGGGGATGGGGAACGCGGCCGGGATGGGCTCGGACAGGATCGGGTCGCTGGACGACGCGGTGGGCACCATCGGTGGAAGGGTCAGCTTCGGTGTGGGCAGACCCAGCGCTTCGCGCGAAGGATCCGTGTAGGTCTGCAGCCGGAGCGAGTCGCCCCAGATGACGTGCCAGGGATGGATGGCGTGCAGCATGAGGTTGACGCGCGTCATGCGCACGCAGAGCAAATCCACATCCACGCCGTGGTACTCGATGAGCCCGAGCCAGCTCATCCAGGCCGGCGCCTGCTCGGCGGCCGCGAGCAGCAGCGTGCCCGCGCCGCAGCAGGGATCGAGGACGCGCACGGGCGCGAGCGCCGGGGCCAGGCTGCGCAGCGCGAAGCGCGAGAGGGGCGTGCGCGCTTGCTCATCCGGCGCGAGCGCCAGCCATTCCTCAAAGCCGTGCGTGCCGGCCTCGGCGATGGCGGCGCGGAGCCGCTCCAGCACCGTCTCGGCCAGACTTCCAGTCGAGACTGAGGCCATCAGGCGACACACGGGTAGCGGCGTGAAGAACTGGCCGGCCGCGGTGTTGGGTCGCCCCCAGGCCATGTACAGGTCGCCGAGCAGATCGCTAGCCGCCAGAGGCGAGTCGGCCGGGCCGTCCGACGTGGCGAGCATCAACTCCGCGAAGGCCTCGGAGAAGATCGTGTAGGCCTGAACACGATCGTCCTTGTACGGGTCGAGGACGCGATCGAAGACGGCGCGCACGGCAGGCGGGTCCTCGGCCACTTGCCCGGTCCGTACCGTGGATGCGAGGTGATCGCTCAGCCGCGCGAGCGCCATCTCGCACAGCGTGACCCAATTCTCGAATACATCGTCCTGGTGGCGGTAGCCACTCAGGTGGCAGGCGCGCTCCAGGCTCTTGGCCAGCGCCAGCGCGCCGGGCTGCATCGGATAGTCACTACGCTTCACGGTCATGGGTGCTCCTGAAACACACGAGGCCCGCACAGCATGGGCGCGGGCCTCGTGTCGATCGGATGGGATGCGGGTTAGCGAACGCGAACGGGACGCGAGATCGCGGTGACGCGGCTGCGGGTCAGACGCGCGATCGCTTCGGGCGTGATGAAGCGGGACGACACCACGCCGGCATTCAGGTTCACGGCCTGCGCATAGGTGCGCAGCTCGCCCGAGACCAGACGATTGAGAACGTCGGCCATGTGCGCGGCCATGACCTGGTTCACGGTCAGGCTCTGGCTGTTCTGGATCGCCAGCGCCGCGCAGTCCAGGTCGTCGCCGGCGGCTTCCTCAGGCGTGGTCTCGAGCAGCTCGGGCCGCTGCCAGCCGGGCGAGGGCAGGGCGGTGCACAGGCCCGGGATTGTGAAGGCATGGTG
>JAEURK010000448.1 GCA_016789175.1 Anaerolineales bacterium | reverse complement strand
CAGCGGCCATCCGAGGCAGATGTGAACGAGCAAGGGCTGCCAGACATCTCGGCGTTGCAAGACGCCGCATCATCTTCACACGGCGGGTCGACATCGGGCCTCGCACGAATGACCGCGGTCGCGAACCAGGCTATCGGACTGGTGGAAGCGGTTCAGCATAACGCGGAACAGCAACGCCAGACGATCGAACAGGCAAGCATGGCCCGCAGCATGCTTTTGATCTCGGTGGCACAAGCCACGGCGGCCATCGAGGAAGTGTCGGACAGTGCGACCCACTCCGTTGAGGCGGCCCGTGCCGGCCAGGCGGCCTCCGATCAACTGGCGCTGGGCATGCGGCAACTTCACGAAGCCGCCCTGGAGCTCGCCCGTCGTGTACGGGAGTTGGGCGAGCACTCCCTCAAGATCGACGCCATGTCCGAGACGATCGCCGACATCGCCTCGCAGAGCACCCTGCTCTCGCTCAATGCCGCCATTGAGGCCGCCCACGCCGGCGAGTATGGACGCGGCTTCTCCGTGGTTGCCGAGGAGATCCGCAAGCTGGCGGATCGCTCCAAGAGCCGAACCAAGGAGATCGCGCAGATCACGAAGGTCCTTCAACACGACACCGACAATCTCGTTCAGTCGATGGAACGCGTGGGCGCCGACATCACGGCGGCCCTCGGGTTCACCGAACGCTCCCGCACCGCCTTTGAGGCGATTGCCACAGAGACTCAGGCCTCACAAAACGGAATCCAGGCGACCCAGTCCACACTCCAGGAGATTGAGACAGCCAACGAAAGCCTGATCGATACCCTGAACTCGGCGGCGTCCGTGGGAGACAAGAATTACGCGACCGCCTCAGAACTCGCGCAGCTCCACAGTGAGCTCTTCGCGCTGATGCGCGTCATCCCGGATGAAATCGTGGTGTCGTCGGCCGAATGACCCGATCGGGGCCCTAGCGGCCGGCGCGCCTTGAGTGAGAACCTGAAGGAGTACGAAACATGAAACTCGAGTGGAACGAATCCTTTAGCACCGGCGTCGCCGAGATCGACGACCAACACAAGGAGCTGGTCCGGCAGCTCAATGCGCTGTACGCGGCCATGGCCGCGGGCCAGGGCAAAGACGAGATCGGAAAGATCCTGGGGTTCCTGGGCAAGTACGCTGTCATGCACTTCGGCAAGGAAGAGAGTTGCATGGAGCAGCACCGCTGCCCGGCCGCTGCAGCCAACAAACAGGCGCATGCGGATTTCATCGAGCTCTTCGGCTCGATGCAGAAGCGATTTGAGAAGGAAGGGCCGACCTCGACCCTGGCGGTGGAGCTCCAGCAGAAAACCTCGAACTGGCTGGTGAACCACATCTTGCGCGTCGACACCAAGTTGCGCACCTGTGTGCTCGCCAAGCCGGTCGTTTGAGCCTCGCGAAACACCGCAGCCCCAGGACCGTCCTGCGTGCTGCCATGGATCGTGAGCTGGTGGCCGCACCCGGCGTCGGTGGCGACGACCCGCCCCATGGCGGGTCGTCAGCCTACAAAAAGTTGGCCGCTCCCGTCCGCCCGGATGCACGCGTCTCGCGGCTCGCAGGCCGGCCCTGCTCAACCTGATCCTGTGAAGGTCATCGGCGAAGGCATGGACAGCCCCCACGTTCTCAGCCAGGACGAACAGCCTTCGTCCGATCGTCGACCCGGCCTGGCCGCGCCGACCGGCGCCGATTCCGCGCTCCTGTTTTTCGCACACCAACAGGCTCGGGCGCGCACGGGGCCAACCATCCTCTACACCGGCGCGCAGCCGCAAGGCGCGTTCGGTTTTTCCAAGGAGGAACTCCGATCGGACCCGGACTTCTGGGCGCGGCGACTCCATCCGGAGGACCGCGCACGCGTCCAGGCGACGGGCGAGGCCCTGTCGACCGTCGATCGCACGGTTTCGATGCCGATCGTGTGCGACTATCGCTTCACACACCGTTCGGGCCGGATCGTCTGGATCCGCGAAACCGTCCAGGCCAGCTACGACAGTCTCGGCGCACTCTGTGAACTCAGCAGTCAAAGCGTGGACATCACGGATTGCATGCCGGGCCAGACCCGATTTCTCCAGTGCCCGACGTTTCTCGATCAGCTCACAGCCGCCGTCCCCAGCATGCTGGTGGTCGCCGACCTCGCGTCGCAGCGGATACTGTACACAAACCAGCGCCGGGAGAGGCAGGATGCCTTTTCTGGAATCGGGCGCCGTCTGGAGTTTCTCTCGGATCTTTGCGATCATGTGATCCATCTGGAAGACCGCCCCGCCCTATGTGAGGCCATGGCTGCGTACGCCTCGGGCTCGCTGCCCGCAACACGTGAACTGATGCTGCGGACCCGCACACCGGATGGCGGCTGGCGTGACATGCTGGTGCGCTGTCAGGCTTTCGAGCAAGATGCCGCGGGTCGACCCACCCAGCTTCTGATGGTCTGGGATGATGTCACCCGCGCCCGTCAGGCGCAACGCGAGTTGGCGGCCAGTCAGTTGCTCTTCAAACACGTCGCCCAGGCCGTCCCCAACATCCTCTATGTACTCGATCTGCGGGTCACGAGCCCCGACGGCGGAATGGTCTACGCCAATCGGTCGCTCTCGACGCTCCTGGGTTATCCCGAGCACCTGGATGATGAGTTCGGCATGCAGGGCGTGCTCCTGTCTTGTCTGCATCCCGACGACTGGCCGGTCTACAGCAAGATGCTCCGCGACATCTCGGAGCTTCCCGACGGCCGGGTCATCGAAACCGAATATCGCCTGCTCGACGCGCAGGGCGCCTGGCGCTGGATGCGCGGCCGGGACCTGGTCTTCAAGAGGGATGTCGACGGCTCGGTCATGCAGGCCGTCGGCCTCATCGAGGACATCCAACACAACAAGCAGCTCCAAACCGAGATCCAGGCCGAGCGTGATTTTGCTCAGCTTGTGTTGAGCACGCTCGGGCAAGGGGTAGCGGTCTTCGACGCGACCGGGCTGTGCGAGTACGTGAACCCGGCGTGCGCGCGGATCCTGGGTGGGCATGCCGACGAATGGGTCGGGGCCGAGTTGGCGACGATGTTCCCATCGGCGTCGCTGGTGGAGGCGCTGCAGCAGCCCGGGCCGGGCCTGCGCCAGCCAAACGTGTCCTCCGAGTTGCAGATCCAAAGACCGGATGGCGCCACAGTCGACCTGTTGGCGACGACCAGCCTGCGCGCCGACGCTGGCCGCCTGACCGGCTCGGTCGTGGTCGTGACGGATGTCACCGAGCCCAAGCGCCTGGAGCGAGCGCTTTCCCAAACCAATCGCGAGCTCGAGCAGGCGTTGCGCGCCGCCCGGTCACTGGCCCGCGGCGCACAGGAAGCCAATCGTGCCAAAAGCGAGTTCCTGGCCAACGTCAGCCACGAGATCCGCACGCCGATGAACGCGATCATCGGGATGGCGGAACTGCTGCAGGATATGAACGCGTCGGATGAACAACACGGGTATATCCACACGATCGTGGAATCCGGTCAGGCCCTGCTCGAGATCATCAACGACATCCTGGACTTCTCGAAGATCGAAGCCGGCAAAATCGAGCTCGATCTGCAGCCGCTCGATCTGGCTGCCGTGCTCGAAAGCACCCTCGATCTCCTGGTCCTGCGCGCAAGACACAAAGGTCTGCGGCTGTATTCGTACGTCGACCCGGACATATCGGAGGACCTGATCGGCGACGCCGGGCGTCTGCGCCAGGTCGTGCTCAATCTGCTCGGCAACGCGATCAAGTTCACGGAGCTCGGGTTTGTGTCGGTTCGGGCCGATCGGTTGCCGTCGCCGAACCCGAACCGGGAGGTCGTGCGCATCAGCGTGCAGGACAGCGGGATCGGCATCGCGCCCGAGGCACAGGCCCGCCTGTTCCGGCCGTTCGAGCAGGCAGACAACGGAACAACCCGTCGATTCGGCGGAACCGGTCTCGGCCTTGCCATCGTCAAGCGCCTGTTGGGGCTGATGGGCGGCGACGTCCGGCTCGAAAGCCAACTCCAGGTGGGCACGACTGTCACGTTTGATCTTGCATTCGACCGCTCCGCCCCGACTCAACCCGTGGTATCGACCCACCTGACCGGGCGGGCGCTCCTGGTCGAGCCCGATCCCATAACACGCGACATCGTGGCGGCGTACCTGCGGGCCAGCGGCCTGGCGTGTCATACCATCGGCGACGCCTCGACAGCGCTGGAGCATCTCCGGATGCGCAGCGACTACCAGGTGGTCGTGATCGGTCTGTGGGAGAGCGATCGATCGACCGAGGCTCTCAGGCAAGCCGTCGCTGCCGATCCGAAGCTGGCTGGGCCCGGCTGCTTGATCTTGACGGATGTGCCGGTTGAGCCCGGACCCGGCATGACGGTCCTGACTCGCCCGATCAAGCGCCGGCAACTCGAATCTGCCTTGACCGACTGTTTGCATCCCGGGGAGCGCGGTCCGATACAACCTGCACCGACGCCTCAGCCGCCACCCGCGCAGGTGTGGGCGGACAAACCGCGTTTACTGCTGGCTGAAGACAACCCGATCAATCAGACCGTCACCACCCTGCAGCTCAAGAAGCTGGGCTATGACGTGGACGTCGTGGCCGATGGCGCCGCCGCCGTGGCGGCGTATCGCGCCAACCCGGACCGGTACGGTGCGATCTTGATGGATTGTCAGATGCCCGTGCTCGATGGTCTGGCAGCCACCCGCGAGATCCGCGCCTTCGAGTCGAGCGGCTCGTTGCATATCCCCATTCTGGCCCTGACCGCAAACGCCATGCCCGAAGATCACGAACGCTGTTCGCGAGCCGGGATGGACGACTTCATCAGCAAGCCGGTTCGCGTGCACGATCTCCATCAACTGCTCCTTCGCTGGGGCCCAGATCATCATTGAGCGCGGCGCCCGGCGGCCTCTTCCGCGCCGGAAGCCACGGGCCCCTCAACAACCGAATTTGTTCAGGGTGCGCTTGCACGCGTAGTCAAGCCCTTTTCGGACAGCCAGCCTAGTGCACAGATCGTCACGGATAGCGCGGAGTTGTTTGGAAAAGCTTCCGCGCACTTCATCACCCTCCGGGACATCCGTGTACAAGATCGGACTCGATCAAGAGGCGCCTGACCCCGTCGGATGTTGGGACATCGGTTGCCCGTGCACACGCCCAACTGGGCAGGGCAATCGCATCTCGATCGGAACGGCGAGAGATTGGCCACGCATTTTCGGAGTTCAGTAACGGGGCGGCCTGTTGGGAGAAGACCGGTCCTCGTAAATGAAACGCGGTTGCCCTCCCGGCCCACCCTGTGGGGTACGGCGCGTCAGGCCGCGCCGCTATAATGACTGTGCCTGCTTTGTTCGCTAGCAACCGCACATGGCATCCCCACAGCCGTCCCCGGCGGCGCCGCCGCGCCCACGCTTCAACCTCGGCCAGCTCTGGCGAGCTTACAGCTATCTGCGCCCGCAGGCCGGCGTCACGGCCGCCGCCTACGCCGCCACAATCGGCGTGATCGGCATGAACCTGGCGTTGCCGCAGTTTATTCGCTGGATCATCGACATCGGCATCCTGGGCGGGCAGCCCGCCGTGGTCGGCTGGTCGGTGTTGGGCCTGCTCGGGTTGACCCTGGCGAAAGGCGTGTTGATGTACGGCCAGGGGCGCTGGACCGAGGTCGCGTCTCAGCATGTCGCCTATACCCTCCGGAACGCCATCCAGCGCAAGATCACCAACCTCTCGTTCGAGTTTCACAACCAGGCCGAAGCGGGCGAACTGCTCTCGCGCGCGATGCAAGACGTCGAGCGGATCCGGTTTCTCACCGGCCGCGCCACGCTTCGCTTGCTGGAAAGCGTGCTGCTCTTCGGCGGCACCGGTGTGCTCCTGCTGTGGATGAACCCGGGGTTGGCCGCCGCCGCTTTGGCCATCCTGCCGTTGTTGGCCTATGTGGCACTGGCCTTTGGCTATCGCTTTCGGCCCCTGTCGCTTGAGACGCAGCGGCAGCTCGCCGTGCTGACCACGCGCGTCGAGCAGAGCCTGCGCGGCGGCCGGGTGGTGCGCGCCTTTGCGCAGGAGGCGGGCGAGATCGAGCGCTTCCAGCGCGAGAACGAGCGCTGGTTCACGCTCTCGTGGGATTCGGTCAGGCTGCAGGCCATCAACCTGCCGTTGCTGATCTTGATCGCCAACCTCGGGACTGTCGCGATCCTGTGGCTTGGCGGGCAACAGGTGAGCGACGGCGCGCTGACGATCGGCGAGTTGGTGGCCTTCACCACCTACCTGGCGCAGTTCGTGAACCCGATGCGCTTGCTCGGGATGGTCATCCCGGCGATCGCCATGGCCAGCTCGGCCGCCGAGCGCATCTTTGAGATCCTGGACACGACCTCGACCGTCGCCGATGCGCCGGACGCGCTGCCGCTTGAGCGCGTGGCCGGCCACCTGCGCTTCGAGTCGGTTTCGTTCAGCTACGCGCAGCGGCCGGTGCTGAAGGACATCGACTTCGAAGCCCGGCCCGGGCAGGTGATCGCCCTGTTCGGCCCAACCGGCTCGGGCAAATCGTCGATCGTCAATCTGATCCCGCGCTTCTACGATCCCACCAGCGGACGGATCACGCTCGACGGCCGCGACCTGCGGGCCGTGACGCTCAACTCGCTGCGCAGCCAGATCGGCACCGTGCTCCAGGAGACCACGCTGTTCGCCGGGAGCGTGCGCGAGAACATCGTCTTTGGCAAGCCCGGCGCGACCGAAGACGAAATCGTGGCCGCGGCGCAGGGCGCTCAGGCGCATGAATTCATAACGCGCATGCCGCAGGGTTACGACACCCGCGTCGGCGAACGCGGCGTGACCCTCTCCGGCGGGCAGCGGCAACGCCTGGCGATCGCGCGCACGCTGCTGCTGGATCCGCGCATCCTGATCCTGGATGACGCTACCGCCAGCGTCGATAGCGAGACCGAGCGCCTGATCGGGCTGGCCCTCGAGCGCGTGATGCAGGGGCGGACGTCCTTCATCATCGCGCACCGGCTGAGCACGATCCGCCGGGCTGACGAGATCCTGGTGCTCGATCACGGCCGGATCCGGGCGCGCGGCAACCATGCATCGCTGTTGCAGAGCTCGCGCTTCTACGCCCACCTCGTCCAGAAACAGTTGCGAAGCGAGGCCGCATGACGTTTTCGATCGGATCCCCCTTCCCGGCCGGCGGCCCGCGCGGCATGCTCGAGCAGTTCGGCAGCGCCGAGCACGAGGGTCGGCTGTTCAACGCCAGGGTCGTGGCGCGGGTGCTGGCCTATGTGCGCCCGCACAGCGTCAGGCTGGCCGGCGCCGTGGCCCTGATGCTGGTGCAGACCGGCCTGATTCTTCTGGCGCCCTACTTGATGAAGATCGCGATCGACACCGCGATCCCAGAGGGCGACGTGGCTGCGCTGACCGCTCTGGCGCTGGGGACTGGTCTGGCTTATCTCGGTCTGTACCTGACGGATACGGGCCAGAAGCTCCTGCTGGGCTGGATCGGCCAGCGGGCCCTGACCGATCTGCGCGCCGATCTATTCGATCACCTGCAGGCGCTGTCGTTGGGTTTTCACGATCGCCAGATCGTGGGCGTGACGGTCTCGCGCGTGATCAACGACGTGGCCGAGATCAATCAACTGCTCTCGGAGGGCCTGATCACGCTGTTCGGCGACCTGCTGGTGCTGATCGGCATCGTCGTGGTCATGGTCTCGCTCAGCCCATGGCTGGCATTGTTGACCTTCTCGGTGCTGCCGGTGATGGTGCTGGCGACGCTCTATTTCGCCCGTCGGGCCCGGGCCGCCTACCGCAAGACGCGCTCGAAAGTCGCGGCGGTCGTCGGTGACCTGGCCGAGGACATCTCGGGCGTGCGCGTGATCCAGGCTTTCGCGCAAGAGCAGGCCTCGCAGGCACGCTTCGAGCGAGTCAACGAGGCCAACCGCGAAGCCACCATCGACGCGGTCTCGCTCTCGTTTGTCTTCTTGCCGACGATCGAGTTCCTGGGGGTCGCGGCCACCGCGATCGTGTTGTGGTTTGGCGGCCAGGCCGTGCTGCAGGGCCAGCTGACGGTGGGTGTGATGGTGGCCTTCCTGGCCTATGTCACCCGGCTGTTTCAACCGATCCTGGAGATGAGCCGGATCTATACCACCCTGCAGTCGGCGATGGCGGGCGGCGAGCAGGTGGTGCGGATGCTCGACACGGCCCCGGCCGTCGCCGACCGCCCCGACGCCGTGACGCTGCCGCCGATCCAGGGTGAGATCGTCTTCGAGGACGTCAGCTTCGCCTACGATGCCGGCGCACCGCAGGCCGTGCATGACGTGAACCTGTGCATCCCGGCCGGGAGCACCGTGGCCTTCGTCGGACCGACCGGCGCCGGCAAGACCACGCTGATCAACCTGGTGGCGCGGTTCTACGACGTCACGGCCGGCGCCGTGCGCATCGACGGCCTGGATGTGCGCGGTGTCAGCCAGCGCTCACTGCGCCGACAGCTCGGGCTGGTGCCGCAGGATCCATTCTTGTTCTCGCTGAGCATCGCGGACAACATCCGCTTCGGGCGACCGGAGGCGACCGACGCCGAGGTCGAGGCGGCGGCGCGGCTGGCGAACGCCCATGATTTCATCCTGGCGTTGCCGGCGGGCTATGCCACGCCGGTGCTGGAGGGTGGCGTCAACCTCTCGGTCGGGCAGCGGCAGCTGATCTGCATCGCGCGGGCGGTGCTGGCCGAGCCGCGCCTGGTGATCCTCGATGAAGCGACGGCCAACATCGACACGGGCACCGAGGCCCTGATCCAGGACGCGCTCGAACGCCTGCTGCGCGGGCGGACGGCCCTGGTCATCGCCCACCGCTTGAGCACGATCCGGGCGGCGGATCTGATCTGCGTGGTCCAGGGAGGCGCGATCGTCGAGCAGGGTCGGCACGACCAGCTGCTGGCGAACGCCGGGCTGTATGCGTCCCTACACCAGAGCCAGTTCGGCGCACCCTAAGACGCCAGCGGATCAGCCGGTTTCGCGAAGCGCCACAGAATCAACCCGACGGCGGCCAAAAGCGCATAGGCGATGATCCAGACCTTCCGGCCGGCCTCGTCGGCGATGACGCTCCCCAGAAAACGAAGTTCAACGTTTTCGAAGAAGAAGCTGGCCAGACCACCGAAGGCCAAAGTGACCCCGACCGCGAGCAGTACCTGCCCGCAGATTCGAAGGATTATCATTATCATTCTCCCTGCTGTCTGGAGCATCACCCGGTAACACGAACTTCTGCACCCAGGCGGTGATCCGATCAGCCGACCCGCGGGCCCAGGATCCTGCCATTGCAGAACAAGACCACGATCTCGGGCGGAACGCCGGCGGCCCATGATGTCAACCCCGCCCGCCAGGTCTCTCCAGAATAATCACTCCTTTGTCGACAGGCAATACCTTTTTCTGGGTCGGGATCGGGTCGGGCAAAGCGGGACGCGCTCAAGCCGTCTCGGGAAAAATGCGGTGGATCGAAGGGCGCGGAGCGAGTAACCTGTTCCAGGTGAAACACCTCCATCCGCTGATCCTGGCCGCGTTTGTCTTAGCCACCGTGCATGGGCCGGTCCTGGCCGCTGATATCACGGTGTCCAATGCGACCGAGCTGCAAAACGCCATCGCCGGCGCGCAAGGGGGCGACACCATCCTGCTCCAGAGCGGCGCCTATGGCGACCTCACGATCTCCGGTCGCAATCCCGGTTCGACCGTGGTCATTCGAGCCGCCACCGGCGCGACGCCGGTCTTCTCGCACGTACGCATTCAAAACAGCCGTAACTGGGCGCTGGCAGGGATCGACGTCAGGCCACGCTATGCCAGCGGAGCGGACGGCACCAATGCCGTGGTCCTGGATGGCGACTATCTCGTTCTCGAAGACAGCCGCATCAACTACGCCGACACGATTGCGGGCTGGTCGGCCGCCGACTGGCTGGCGCGGGCCGGGAACGGGCTGTCGATGGACGGCAGCCATCTCACGGTTCGCCGCAATACCTTCACAGTCGTCGATCACGGGATCAACAACAGCGCCACATACGCGCTGGTCTCCGATAACCTCATCGCCAACTTCCGCGGCGACGGGATCCGGGGATTGGCCGACCATGCCGTCTACGCGTACAACACGATCAAGAACTCGTATGCCGTGGACGACAATCACGACGACGGGTTCCAATCCTGGTCATTCGGCAGCGGCGGCGTCGGGACCGGGGTCGTGCGCGATGTCACGCTGCGCGGCAACACCATCATCAACTTCGAAGACCCCAATCAACCGTATCGGAGCAACCTGCAAGGGATCGGTCTGTTCGACGGGATGTTCGAGGGTTGGGTGGTCGAGAACAACCTGGTGATCACCGATCACTGGCACGGCATCTCGTTCTACGGCGCCGTGAATTGCCGGATCGTCAACAACACAGTAATCGACAACGATCTGGCCCCGTCGCCGGATCCGTGGATCATGGTGAATAACCACAAAAACGGGACACCCTCTTCCGGCACCATCGTCCGCAACAACCTCGCGACCGATTTCTCGCTAACGGGCGGGGTCACAGCCGATCACAACCTCGAGATCACAATGGCGAACGCAGGCGCCTATTTCGTCAACCCATCGGGCGGAAACGGCGACTACCACCTTAAGCCCGCCAGCCCGGCCATCGACGGTGGGATCGGCGCCAACGCGCCGACCCATGACCGCGACGGCGCGCCCCGACCGCAACGAGCGACCTGGGATATCGGCGCGTACGAAGCGCCGCCGCCGCTGGCCTTGCACGGGAGCCCGGCCGACCATGCCATCCACCTCAGCTGGGCCGTGAACACCACCCTGCCCCCGACCGCCACCTGGCGGATCATCTATACCGGCCCCAGCGGGGACCCGGCCTCACCCATCACGGGCTTGCCCGAACCAATCCGGTCGCAGAGCCTGACGGGGCTGACCAACTACACCCTGTACGCCATCACCCTCAACGCGATGCTGGACGGCGCACCGGTCTTGACCGACACGGTGACGGTGATGCCGACCGACCGAATCGTGGTGTTACCGCAGATCGCTCGATAAGGTCGGGACCTCGCCCACCCCAGGCCGCCGTTCGGCCCTCACCCCGGCGCCAGCTGCGGCTCAGTGATTATGCCGCGGCGTGTTTGCCGCGATGCCGCGGTACTTGATCGCCGCCTCCAGAGTCGCGCCGCGATCGAGCTGCCCCACCGACGCGCGGAAGATCTCCTGCCAGGGCGTGCGGCTCTCCGGCACAGGCGGAATGCCGGCGGATCGGCGGCGCTCGATCTCATCGTCCGCCACAAGCATGTCGCAGCGCCCGACGTTCAGGTCGATGCGGATGACGTCGCCGGTGCGCAGCCAGGCCAACCCGCCGCCCACCGCGCTCTCGGGCGAGGCATGCAGGATCGACGGGCTGTCCGACGTCCCGGACTGCCGGCCATCGCCAAGCGTGGGCAGCGACGTGATCCCCCGCTGCAACAGGGCATCCGGCGGCTGCATGTTGACGACCTCGGCCCCACCCGGCCAGCCCACCGGCCCTGCGCCGCGGATCACCAGGATGCAGTGCTCGTCGATGTTCAGCTCGGGGTCGTTGATCCGGGCGTGATAGTCCTCGGCCCCATCGAAGACGATCGCGCGGCCCTCGAACACGCCCTCGCGGCCGGGCTCGCTCAGATAACGTCGCTTGAACTCCTCGGAGATCACGCTGGATTTCATCACGGCGAAGTCGAACAGATTGCCCGAGAGCACCAGGAAACCGGCCTGCGGCTTGAGCGGCGTCGCGAAGGGCGTGATCACCTCGCGATCGGTGCTTCCGCGCCCGGCGACGTTCTCGGCCAGCGTTCGGCCGGACACGGTCAGGACGTCGCCCGTGAGCTTCCCGGCCGCGAGCAGCTCGGCCAGCACCGCGGGCACACCGCCGGCCCGATGAAAGCGCTCACCCAGGTACTTGCCGGCGGGCTGCATATTGACCAGAAGCGGGATGTCGTAGCCGCGCGCCCAATCGCTCGGTGTCAGCGCCACGCCGGCGTGGCGTGCCATCGCCATCAAGTGCGGCTGCGCATTGGTCGAGCCGCCGATGGCCGCGATCGCCACGATCGCGTTGAGGAAGGCCTCCCGCGTGAGGATGCGCGACGGCCGAAGGTCTTCGTACGCCATCTCGACGATGCGCTTGCCCGTCCAATAGGCCATCTGGGCCCGCTCGCGATAGGGAGCCGGGATCGCCGCGCACCCGGGCAGCGACATCCCAAGCGCTTCAGCCACCGCGTTCATCGTCGATGCGGTGCCCATGGTGTTGCAGTGCCCGGCCGACGGCGCTGACGCCAGGGCAGCCTCGAAGAATTTCTCCTCGTCGATCTGGCCGGTCGCGAGTCGGCGCCGGCTCTTCCAGATGATGGTGCCCGAGCCCACCAGCTCGCCTTCGAACCAGCCGTCGAGCATCGGCCCACCCGAGAGCACGATGGCGGGGATGTCGACAGTCGAAGCCGCCATGATCGCGGAGGGCGTGGTCTTGTCGCAGCCGGTCGTCAGCACCACGGCATCGATCGGGTAGCCGTAGAGCGTCTCGACCAGGGTCAGATACGCCAGGTTGCGGTCGAGGGCCGCGGTTGGCCGGCGACAGTTCTCGAAGATCGAGAACACCGGGAACTCGAGGGCGATGCCGCCGGCATCGCGGATCCCGTCGCGGACCCGGCGCGCGAGCTCGAGGTGGATGCGGTTGCACGGGTTGAGATCGCTGCCCGTCTGGGCGATCCCGATGATCGGCCGCCCAGCGCGCAGCTCTTCGGGCGTGATCCCGTAGTTCATGAAGCGCTCGAGATACAGGGCGGTTTGGTCGATGCGCTCGGGATCGTCGAACCACTCGCTCGAGCGGAACCGACGCGGTGTGCGGTTGGTGGAATCCAGCATCATCATGCTCCCTTGCGTGTCTATGGTCGGAGTGGAGATCAGTGTGCCCGAGCAACTGGTTGCTGCCAGCAACCGGCATGGTCAGTCGGGATAATCAGGCCGCGAATTGCACGAAGTTGTGGATCGATGCAGTCTGCGGCTTCGGCGACCCCATTCGCGAAATTCGCGTAATTCGCGGCCAAAATCCGCGCCTGACAGGTCGTGATGCTGTTGGCAAACCCGCCCACGCAGCCGGGTGCGTATGATCGACCGATACCGGGAATGGCCGGATGTCGCCGGATATCGGTCGATATCGGGAATGGCCGCATATGGCCGGATGTCGCCGCCGTCTGGGGCACCCTGGCCTGGGTGTTTGCCAACAGCATCAGGTCGTGTGTGCACACCGGAATCAGAGCCTCAGCCTCATGGCACACGACCGACTGTGCTCCAGCCGCCGTCGATCGTCAGCGTGTGGCCGTTGATCATCTGCGCCTCAGGTGAGGTCAGGTACAGGAGCGCGTTCGCCACGTCCTCGGGTCTGCCGCACTTTTTCGTCGGGTTCACGCCCGCCCAGTGAGCGGCGTAGTCCGGATCATCGCGCAGGTTGCGCTCGTTCAGGATGGCGCCGATGCCCAGCGCGTTGACGGTGATGCCGTAGCCGCCCAACTCGAGCCCGAGCACCCTCGCCATGTGGACCAGGCCGGCCTTGGTGACAGCATAGGCCGAGCAATCGCGCAGCGCGACGGCGCCCGTGACCGAAGACGAGAACACGATCCGGCCGCCGTCTATTCCGGCGAGATCCGCTGCCCGTTGCGCGATCATCTGGCGCGCGGCAGCCTGCGCGCCGAAGTACGATCCCTTGAGGTTGAGGTCGGCGACCGCATCCCAGGTCGCTTCGTCGACCTCGAGGAACGGCCCCCACATCGTCAGCCCCGCGTTCGCGACGAAGATATCCAGCCGGCCGAACGCCGCGACGGCCTGCGCGACCAGCCGGCGGTTTTCGGACACGCTGGAGAGATCGGCCTCCACGGCCAACGCCTGACCGCCGGCCGCGCGGATGCGCGCGACCACGGCCTCGGCCAGCTCGGGCTCACCGAAGTGGGCGACGACCACGGCCGCGCCGGCTCCGGCCAGCGCCTGCGCCATCGCCGCGCCGATCTCGCGGCTCGCGGCGGTGACGACCGCGACCTTTCCCTGCAACGACGTCGTCATGACTTACCTCCGAGAGGACGTTTGGCAACAGCGGGCGAGGCCCAGTGTCGCGGGCCCGGCTCGCGACACTGGGCCTCGCCCGCTGTTGCCTCGTCGATCTTACGGCAGGCGCGGCGCGAGCCGCCCGGCGGCGATCGCCTGTTGAAAGGTCGCCAGGGTCGTGGCGATGCCCTCGACCAGCGGTGTGTGCGGCAACAGGCCGAGCGTCTTCAGCAACGGTGTGTCGTCCATCTCCTCGGGAAAGCTGAGGGGCACATCCGAGT
>JAEURK010000413.1 GCA_016789175.1 Anaerolineales bacterium | reverse complement strand
GTGGCCGAGATCCGCGAGGACCTGACGCGCCCGACGCCCATGAACCGCCTGCTGCAAGGCGACGTCGGCTCGGGCAAGACGATCGTGGCCGCGACCGCGATCGCCATCGCCACGGCCGCCGGCGCCCAGGCCGCGCTCATGGCGCCGACCAGCATCCTGGCCGAGCAGCACTACCGCACCTTCCTGCGTCTGTTTGTGCCCGCCGACGCCGATCCCGCGGCGTTACCGCCGGTGCGCCTGCTGCAAGGCAGCACTCCGGCCGCTGAGAAGGCCGAGATCCTGGCCGGGTTGCGCGACGGGTCGATCAAAATCGTGGTCGGCACGCACGCCCTGATCGAAGATCCGGTCGAGTTTGCGCAGCTGGGCCTGGCCGTGATCGACGAGCAGCACCGCTTCGGCGTCGCGCAACGCGCGTCGCTGCGGGCCAAAGGCCGCGCCGCCGACGGCACCTCCGTCAGCCCGCACCTGTTGGTGATGACCGCCACGCCGATCCCGCGCACGCTGGCCCTGACGGTTTTCGGCGATCTCGACCTGTCGGTGCTCGATGAGATGCCGCCGGGCCGCCAGCCGATCACGACCTACCTGCTCCACGCCAACGAGCGCGAGCGCGGCTACGCCTTCGTGCGCCGCGAGGCCAACAAAGGCCGTCAGGCCTATCTGATCTTCCCGCTGGTCGAGGAGTCGGAGAAGATCGAGGCGCGGGCCGCGGTCGAAGAGCACGCGCGGCTTCAAAAGGACATCTTCCCCGAGTTTCAGCTGGGCCTGCTGCACGGCCGGATGAAACCCGACGAGAAGGATGCGGTCATGGCGGCCTTCAAGGCCAACGAGACCCAGATCCTGGTCTCAACCTCGGTGGTCGAGGTCGGCGTCGACGTCCCCAACGCCACGGTCATCCTGATCGACGGCGCCAACCGCTTCGGCCTGTCGCAACTGCACCAGTTCCGCGGCCGCGTCGGTCGCGGCGAGCACGCCTCGTACTGTCTGCTCACCTCCGACTCGCCCGACCCGACGCCCGATGCGCGCCTCCAGGCGATGGAGCAGACGCAGGACGGCTTCGTGTTGGCCGAGAAGGATCTCGAGCTGCGCGGTCCCGGCGACTTCCTGGGCACGCGCCAATCGGGCTTCGCGGCCCTGCAGGCGGCCGGCCTGGGCGATATCGCCACCATTGAAAAGGCCCGGCGCGAGGCGCGTCTGGTGTTCGAGGCCGACGCCGAGCTAACCGCGCCCGAACACGCCGGCATTCGCACACTGGTCGACGCGTTCTGGCAGACGGGATCCGGCGATGTCAGCTGAAGGCGTCCGCCAGATCGGGGCGATCTACCCGGGCACCTTTGACCCGGTGCATTTCGGCCACATCGACATCATCCAGCGCAGCGCCGAGCTGTTCAACACGGTCGTGGTCGGTGTGTACGATCGCCCCTTGAAGTCTCTGGTCTTCCCGTTCGAGGAGCGCATCGCGCTGGTCAACGAGGCGGTGCGGCAACTCGGCCTGACCAACATCCGGGTCACGGGTTACAACGGCCTGACCGTGGATTTCTGCCGCAAGGTCGGCGCGCAGGTGATCGTGCGCGGTCTGCGCGTGTTCTCGGACTTCGAGTTCGAGTTCCGCATGACTCTGGCCAACCAGCGCCTGGCGCCGGAGGTCCAGACCGTGACCTTGATCTCGAAAGAACAGCACACCTTCCTGAGCAGCACCACGGTCCGCGAGATCGCGTCGCTCGGCGGCGATGTCAGCACCATGGTGCCCCTGCATGTCGAGGGCGCCCTGCGTCGCCGTTTCCGCGAGCTGGGCGGCGAGGGCAGCGTGCCATTGTCGCAATTGCGGGATTGAGCACTATCCTCCCAAAACGGCCATCGGGCGGGCTTTGCCCCGCCCGATGGCCGTTTTGAATCCCCTCCTGATTGCATTTCGCGTGAATCCGTAGTATTTTTGGCCCACTCTTAAACGATTCCGCGACTGGCGGAGGCCATGAATGGACATCCTGCATCTCGTTGACCGCCTTGAAGAGGTCTTCAATGACGGTCGCCCACTACCCCTGACGCGCAAGCTGTTGGTGGATGAAGACCGCGTGCTGGAATTGATCGACCAGATGCGCGTGTCGATCCCCGAAGAGGTCAAGAAGGCCCAGCAGATCATCAACCAGCGTGACAAGATCATGGCGCAGGCGACCGAGGAGTCGGAGCGCACGGTCCAGCTCGCCAAGGAAAAGGGCGACCAGCTGATCGAGCGCGACGTGCTGACCGAGAACGCCAAGCTACGCGCCAGCGAGGTCGTGCGCGCGGCGCAGGCCGAGGCCGAGACGGTCCGCGCTGACGCCGACGAGTACGCGCTCGATGTCTTGATGCGGCTGGAAGCCGAGATGGTGCGCTCGCTCTCCCAGATCCGCAACGGCATCAACAAGCTGCGCATCGACAAGGGTCTGCCGCCCGTAGACGAGACGTCCTCCTAGTTCGCCAAAGTAAGGAGCGAGGGAGTGACGAGGGAGATGGATGTCGTGTCCCTCCTGCCTCGTCAGCCTCCCTCCTCCTTCACTAAGCATGCCCCGCTTCGACCATCTCAAAGGGGTCTTTGGGCTGTTGCCCACCCCGTATCAACCGGATTATGAGATCCTGACGGCCGATCTGCGCGCGGCGGCCGAGTTCTGCTGCGCCACCGGCCAGCACGGCATCGTCTGGCCGGTGATGGTCGGCGAGTTCTACTTCCTGGGCGAGGCCGAGCGCATCCGCCATCTCGATGTCGTGCTCGAGACGGTCAATGGGCGCCTGCCGGTGGTGTTTGGCTGCTCAGGCATCTCGGTGCCGCAGGTGCTGCTTTACGCGCGCGCCGCGCAGAGGGCCGGGGCCGACGCGATCATCGCCATGGCCCCGGCGCGCTCCGACGCCGCCCGCGCCATGGAGATGTTCCGCCGTCTGGCCGACGTCTACGACGGCCCGATCATGTTGCAGAATGCCGCGCAGTATGCGCCACTCACCGGCGAGCAGGTCGCGACCCTGGTCCACGAGATCCCGGGGATCCAGTACATCAAGGAAGAGCGACCGCCCGGCCCCAGGCACATCGCAGAAGTGCGCGCGCTGGTGGGCGATCGGATCAAGACGATCTTCGGCGGCTTTGGCGGTCGCTTCCTGCCCGAAGAGCTCAGCCGCGGCGCCGACGGCTGTATGCCGGCTTGCGAGCTGGCCGACGTGCTCGCCCGTGTCCAGGAGCGCTGGTGGGCCGGCGACCAGGCCGGCGCGCGCGAATTGCACGGCCGACTGCTGCCGCTGCTCATCCGCGAGACCTGGCCGTTCATGCGCTACATGCTCAAGCGCCGCGGCGTGTTCAC
>JAEURK010000411.1 GCA_016789175.1 Anaerolineales bacterium | reverse complement strand
GTGATTGTCTTCCTGGGTGTTCACGGTGAGCTCGCCGTGTCCGCGTCGTTGATCCTCGACGATCAGCCGCGCGACCAGGGCGCGGCCGATGCCGTATCCCTGCGACTCCGGGCGAACCGCCAGGCGCGCCAGATGAGCGCCGGCGTGGCTCGGCGTAGTGAGTTGATAGCCGACCACCCGCCCGCCCTGCTCCGCGACGCTGACGTTTTCGCCTTGCTCCAACGCCAGACGCAGCATGCGCTCCGAGAGGTTCCAGGGCTCCGGGAAGGCACTCTGGTCCACGTCCACGATGGCGCTGTAGTCGTCACGATCGGCCGGACGGATGCGGGCCGAGACCAGCCGCTCCGATTCGGCCAGCGTCGAACGCCGGCTGCGCGCCAGCGCGACGATGGCGTGATCGGTCGTGAAGCCGGTCGCCTCGAGCAGCCTGGCCGACCAGGTCTCCAGGCTGAGCGAGGCCGCATAACGCACGCCCTGCGCTTCCAGGCTCTCCCGCGCCGCCGCCCAGAGCCGCGGCCACCAACTGTCGGTGGCGCCGGTCTCGTGCGTGGCCAGCAGTCGAATCCAGGCCAATCCATCGGGGTCGGGCGGGCACGCCAGGGCCGCCACAAGGCGGTCGCCGCGCTCGAGCACCACGAACGGCTGCTCGCCGAGCCAATCCTCGGCCGGACGCCAATCCAGGTGAACATGGACCCGCGGCGCCGAGTGCATCAGGTCGATGATCGCCGTCTTATCGCGGCCAAGGGCCGCCCGCAATGTCTGTTGCCGCGCGAACAACATGCGCGTGTTATAGCATGTTTGTGCATTGGAGTGTGAACCAGCAGTGTTGCACCCCGCCCGGGGGTGAAGTACACTCGCGCACAGAATCGATCGCGAGACGGAGACCCTATGCCCACTGCAAAAGAACGCGCGCTCGACGCCGCCCTGGCTCAGATTAAGAAACAATTCGGCGACGGGGCCGTCATGCGCCTCGGCGAGGCCACCCATCTGCAGGTCGAGGTGATCCCGACCGGGTCGCTCTCACTCGACATCGCCCTCGGCGTCGGCGGCGTGCCACGCGGGCGCGTGATCGAGATCTACGGCCCGGAGGCATCGGGCAAAACCACCCTTTGCCTGCATATCGTGGCCGAATCTCAGAAGAAGGGCGGCGTCTGCGGCTATATCGACATGGAGCACGCCCTCGATCCCTCCTACGCCGCCAAGCTGGGCGTGGACGTCGACAACCTGTACATCTCGCAGCCTGACACCGGCGAGCAGGCCCTGGAGATCGCCGAAGCCCTGGTCCGCTCCGGCGCCATGGACGTGGTGGTGGTCGACTCGGTCGCGGCCCTGGTGCCGCGGGCCGAGATCGAGGGCGACATGGGTGACGCCACGATGGGCCAGCAGGCCAGGCTGATGAGCCAGGCGCTGCGCAAGCTGACCGGCGCGATCAAGCAGACCAATACGGCCATGATCTTCACCAATCAGCTCCGGCAGAAGATCGGGGTCATGTTCGGGAATCCCGAAACCACGACCGGCGGCAACGCCCTCAAGTTCTACGCCAGCGTCCGCCTCGACGTCCGACGGATCCAGGCCCTGAAGGACGGCCAGGAGGTAGTAGGCGCCCGAACCCGCGTTCGGGTGACCAAAAACAAGGTCGCCCCGCCCTTCCGCGAAGCCGAATTCGATATCATGTATAATGAAGGTATATCGAAAGCGGGTGACATCGTCGATCTTGCCACTCAATTCGATGTTATTGTCAAGCGCGGCGCCTTCTTTTCGTATGGCGAAACGCGTTTGGGGCAAGGCCGTGAGAACGCCAAGGCCTTCCTCAACCAACATCCCGATGTCTCCGCCCAGATCGAGGCGGCCGTGCGGGCTCATGTGCGCGAGAACAGCGCCGAACTGGGCACGCCGGGGGCCAAGGGCGACGACACGGACGAGTAGTGGCGGCAGTGTGCCGCGGCGGCCCGGCTAACCGGACCGTGTGATGGTTTGTAACTGTCTGACATCAGGCGCTCAGCGCTAGATGGTTCTGGCATGAACCGTAAGTTGACATTGACCGACTCGCTTTTCAACCGACGACCCGAAGGGGCGTTGGTCTTTGTCGTTTCAGTCGCGCGAACGCCACAAACCTAGGGCGTTCGGGTTCAGGCCGCAGACATCCGAATCACACACGAGCCGCCGCCGGCGCTTGCGCGCCAGGGCGCGGCTCGTTTGCGTTAAGTGTCGGACGGGTGAGCGCGGCGGCGACGCCCCCTTACCCGCCGGCCAGAGAATGTGTGAAGAGCTCGGCGTGAAGATCACGGCGCTCAAGCTGCAGGCGCGCAACAAATCGCGCGTGAACGTGTTCGTGGACGGGTCCTTCGCCTTTGGCCTGGTCAAGAACGAGGCCGTCCGGCTGCGGATCGGGCAGGAGCTGACCGAGGCCGACGTCGAACGGCTCAAGGCCGCCGACGCCCGCGAGGAAGCCTACGCCCGGGCCCTGCGCCTGATCGATCGCCGACCGCGCAGCACGCGCGAGGTGGCCGACAACCTGAAGAAGAACAAGGTCGCGCCGGAAGACATCGAGGCCGCGATCGCGCGACTGGGCCGGGCGGGCCTGCTGAACGACGCAGAGTTCGCCAAGATGTGGGTCGAGAACCGCGAAGCCTTTCGTCCGAGCAGCAAGCGCGCCCTGGCACTCGAGCTCCGACGCAAGGGCGTGGCCGACAGTGAGATCAAGGTTGCGGTGGCCGAGTCGAACGACGCGGCCGCGGCCGATCGGGTGGCGCAGACGAAG
The DNA here is from genome assembly GCA_016789175.1 of Anaerolineales bacterium. GTDB lineage: Bacteria > Chloroflexota > Anaerolineae > Anaerolineales > UBA6663 > UBA6663. Next base: position 2,324 of record JAEURK010000411.1, on the reverse strand, counting down.
GCCGCCCGATTCGCCAAGCTGCCCTGGCCTGAGTTCCGGCTGAAACTGCTGGGCGTCCTGGCCCGGCGGGGGTTCGACTTTGACACGGCCCGATCGGCCGTGGAGCGCGCCTGGAAGACCGCTACAGGCGGACGGGCGCCGGGTGACTTCGACGAGTAGGCGCGTCCGCCAGCGGCCGCAGGGCCTGACTGGGCGCGATAGAAAAAGGGTACCTCTATGGAACTGCCGTTCTTTTTGTCATTGATCGGGATCATCGTCGGCGGCATCATCGGCGCCGTTGTCGGCTGGGTCTTGGGTGTTGGGCGTCAGCGCAGCCTCGATCAGGCCAAGATCGAAGAGGTGATGCTCAAGGAGAAGGAGCTCGAGGCGCGGGCCGCGACGTTCCAGAGTAAAGCCGAAACCGACGCCAAGGACATCGTGCTCAAGGCGCGTGACGAAGCGCTCAAAATCCGAAACGACGCCGAGGCCGAAGTCAGCCGCCGCATGCAGGAGATCAACCGCGAGGAGCAGCGTCTGGCCCGCCGCCGCGAGGAGCTCGACAAGAAGAACGAACAGAGCGACCAACGCCGCACCCAACTCGACAAGCGCTCGAGCAACCTCGACAAGCGCGAGGCCGACATCAATAAGCTTCAGGAGAAGCGCCTGACCGAGATCCAGCGCGTGGCCGAAATGACCCGCGAAGAGGCGCGCGGCCAGCTGCTCGAGGAAGTCGAGAAGGATACCCGCAAGGACATGGCGCGCACCATCCGCCAGATCGAGGAAGAGGCTCGCACCGAGGGCGAGCGTCGGGCCCGCAACATCGTAGCCCTGGCGATCCAACGCGTGGCCTCCGAACACGTCTCCGAGATCACGGTCTCGGTCGTGCCCCTGCCCTCCGACGAGATGAAGGGCCGCATCATCGGTCGCAACGGCCGCAACATCCGCACCTTTGAGCAGGCAGCCGGCGTCGACATGATCGTGGACGATACGCCCGAGGCCGTCACGGTCTCGTCCTTCGATCCGATCCGCCGCGAGGTCGCCAAGCGCGCGCTCAGCAAACTGGTCAGCGACGGCCGCATCCACCCGTCGCAGATCGAGAAGCTGGTCACCGACGCCCAAAAGGACGTGGAGGCTTCGATCAAGGAGGCCGGCGAGCAAGCCGCCTTCGAGGCCGGTGTGCCGGGCCTGCACCCCGAGATCCTGCGCCTGCTGGGCCGTCTGAACTACCGCACGTCGTACGGACAGAACCAGAACCGGCACGCGATCGAGACCTCGCTGCTGGCCGGCGTGATCGCGGCCGAGCTGGGCGCCGACGTCGCCCTGGCCAAGGCCGGCGGCCTGCTGCACGACATCGGCAAGGCGCTCGATCACGAGGTCGAAGGCACGCACGCCGCGATCGGGGCCGAGTATGCCAAGCGTTACGGCGTCAACCCCAAGATCGTCAACGCCATCGCCGCTCACCACCACGAGGCCGAGCAGCAGTCGGTCGAGGCCATCATCGTCGAGGCCGCCGACGCGATCTCGGGCGCCCGCCCTGGCGCGCGCCGCGAGTCGTTGGATCAATACATCAAGCGCATCCGCGGCCTCGAGGAGATCGCCAACTCGTTTGACGGTGTGCAGCAGAGCTTCGCGTTGCAGGCCGGTCGCGAAGTGCGCATCATCGTCCAGCCCGAGCGGATCGACGACCTGGCCGCGCTGCAGCTCAGCCGCAACATCGCGCGCAAGATCGAAGAGACCATGACCTACCCCGGCCAGATCCGGGTCACGGTCATCCGCGAGACCCGGGCCACCGATTTCGCCAAGTAAACAATTGTCAAACGAAACGGCTGCGGCAGCCCAGGCTGCCGCAGCCGTATTTGATTCCGGATGTCACTGATTCGTAACGAATCTGTCATTTGGCTGGAACAAAATCGGCCCATCCTACGTTAAGACTTTTGCCTGTAGGAAGGAGCCCCACATGTTGATCTTGATCGCCGCCACGGCCATCGGCCTGGTCACCGGGCTGTTCGTCGCCCTCAATATCGCCAGCCTGATCTGGACTGAGGACCTGGTCCGCCTCACGGATTGACCTCCGTCGGCGCCCAACCCGGGCCCCGGATCTGCTCGAGCCGCCAGACGCGCTGCGTTTGGCGGCTCGGTGTGTTTGTCGAACCTGCGCGTTTTGGCTCTGAGACCACGAGCCGGGTTATTCTGAAAGAAACGGCTTGCGCTTTCGCGACGCCGAATCGTCGATTTGCCGTTACGCTCGTCGCACTGTCGCGCGTCAGCCCGCGACCCAATCTCGATCACACCGACGCTATGCTCAATCTTCTTCCAACTCCACGTCAACTCACGCTCACCGATCA
>JAEURK010000400.1 GCA_016789175.1 Anaerolineales bacterium | reverse complement strand
CCCCGCCCTTCAGCCCGATTGGGCGAGGAGTGGCGAAACCCGAGGGGGTGTCAGGGTCGCGCCATAGCCTCGCCCCACACACCCCCTCGGTTTACGCCCCATTTCCAGCTGACCGAGCCGTAACTCGAATGCGCGTCCTTTGTCGCCCATCGCTCGCCGTTCCCCTGGCGAGGGTCGCCATCAGCCAGGCCCGGCAACCCGCCCCGCGCGGGCCCGCCAGCACTGCCTCAAGCCGCTCGAATACGCTAGACTTAGTGGAGAGGCACGCGGCCGACCGGCTGTGGGTTGGGCCGGGCGACCGTTCTGGTGAAAGGACTGAGGCGATGCGAGACAGGGGGAAGGACGGCCCGGTCGGGGAGACACCGACCGACCAGGCCATCGAGGAGGCGGTGCGCACAATCCTGCGCAGCTGCGGGGAGGACGTGGGCCGCGACGGGCTGCGAAACACCCCCAAACGCGTGCGGCGGATGTATGCCGAGTTGCTGCGCGGCTACCACGTCGACCCGGCGGCTTTGATCAACGGCGCACTCTTCGATGAGCCCCATGAAGAAATGGTGCTGGTGCGCGACATCGAATACAGCAGCCTGTGCGAGCACCACATCTTGCCCTTCCTCGGGCACGCCCAGGTGGCCTACATCCCGAACGGGCGAATCATCGGGCTATCGAAGATCCCGCGGGTCATCGACATGTATGCTCACCGCTTGCAGGTTCAGGAACGCCTGACCGATCAAATTGCCGACTTTCTGATGGACGTGCTCAAGCCGCACGGGGTTGCCGTGGTCATGGACGGTGTCCACCTGTGCAGCCTGATGCGCGGGGTCCGCAAGCACGACAGCGCAATGACCACCAGCGCCATGCGCGGCCGGTTTCGCGAGGACGCCAATACGCGGGCGGAGTTCCTGGCCCACATCGGGCGGCCCATCCCACGCCCCTTCTAGGAGAGAACGCCATGGGCACAGCGTTGCCCGTCATCATCAACCCCGCTGCAGGGCCGGAACGCCCGGTGCTCCACGCGCTCAATCGCGGCTTCGGCCGCGATATCGATTGGCGTTTGCTTATCACGCGTGGACCTGGCGATGCCGCCCGCTTCGCCCGTGAACTCACGGCCCAGGGCGTGCGCAAGATCGCGGTCTGTGGGGGCGACGGCACCGTCAAAGAGGTCGCCGCTGCTCTGGCCGGAACCCCGGTCGCCCTGGCAATCCTCCCGGGGGGCACGGGCAATGCCCTGGCCACGGAACTGCGGATCCCGCTTGACCTGGCTCAGGCCGCCCGTCTGGCGGCCGAACTCGCGCCGCACAAACGGACGATCGACCTGGGCCGCATCGGTGACCACGTCTTTGTGCTCAGGGCAAGCCTGGGGCTCGAGACGCTGGTGCTGACCAACACCCCGCGCGACCTCAAGAACGAGTTGGGCGGCCTGGCCTATTCGTTGACGGCGCTCAACCAGCTCGGACAGCTTCCGCCCACGCGCTACACACTCACGATCGATGGCGTTCCGATCGAGGCGAGCGGCGTCCAATGCACGCTTGCCAACTCTGCCCAGATGGGCGTCAGCGGGCTAAGCCTGGCGCAGGGCGTGAGCGTGGACGACGGATTGCTGGATGTGATCGTGGTCACGACCGCCGATCTGACCGCCCTGGCCGACATCGCGGCGAGCAATTTCCTGGGGCAGGATCTGGGCAGCGACATCCTGCACTGGCAGGGGCGCGAGATCCGGGTCGACGCCGATCCGGCACAGGACATCGCCCTCGGCGGCGACATCGTCGCCCGCACACCCGCGACGATCACCGTTTGGCCGCGGGCCTTGACCGTGATCGTGCCGGATTGAGCAGCATCAGGCTTCCTGGCCGGTCGGCCGGACCAACAGCTCGTTGATGGCCATCCGGCGCGGACGGGTGACGATATAGGCGATCGCGTCCGCGATGTCCTCGGCCTCCAGCGCTTCGAACTGCGCCCGGCGCAACAATTGCTCGCGGATCTCCGGGCGCAGATGGTCGCGCAACTCGGTGTTGACGGCCCCGGGCTCGACCACCGAGACCCGCACATGTCGGCCGGTGACCTCCTGCCGGAGCGCCTCAGTGAACGCCCCGACGCCGTACTTGGTAAGGCTGTACACCCCCGAGAGTGCATTGGTCCGTCGCCCGGCGACCGAGCTGACGTTGACCAGATCGGCGACCTTGCGGTCACCCGCGTCGGCGGCCTGGAGCAAGTGCGGCAGGGCCGCGTGCGCGACATACAAGAGGCCCATCAAGTTGAGCGAGACCATGCGATCCCACTCCTCCGTCGGCGCATCCACCACGGGCCCGAGCAACATCACTCCGGCGTTATTGACGACCGTGTCGAGCCGACCAAAGGCGCCGACCGCCCGATCCACGGCCTCGCGTGCCTGGACCTGATCCGTGATGTCAAGCGGCAAGACCAGCGTCTTGCCGCCTCGGGCCCCGATCGTCGCGGCCAATTGCTCGAGCCGCGATTGGCGGCGCGCGACAAGTACCACGGTGGCGCCGAGCCCCGCCAGCGCCAGAGCTGTCGCTTCGCCGATCCCACTGCTGGCGCCGGTGACCAGGGCCACCGTGCCGTTGAGTCTTTCACCCATTGGACCCTCCTCCAAAGCCGACACAGAAGGTGCTCCACGGCCCGCCGTCGGCCACCGCAGAGCACCCCTCTCTTTCGCGCAAGCCGCGCAGATCGGCGCGCGTCACCAGGCGTAGGCGTTCGGCGCCTCGCCACCGGGGCCGGGCCAGATCTCATCCAGTCGTTTGAGGGACTCAGGCGATAGCGTGATGTCGACCGCCCGCAGGCTGGTTGTGAATTGATCCATCGTCCGCGGCCCGATGATCGGGGCGGTCACCACCGGGTTGTGCAGCAGCCAGGCAAGGGCCACATCGGCCGGGCGCTCGCCGAGCTCGGCGCACAGTTGCGCGTAGGCCTCGATCTGCGGCCGGTGCTTCTCCAGGCGGGCAGCCATCTGCGGATCGCTGCGACGTCCGGCTGAGGCCTGATCGAAACCGCCGCCGAGCAACCCCCCACCCAGCGGGCTCCACGGGATCAGACCGAGCCCGTAGTGCCGGCAGGCCGGGATGACCTCGAGCTCGATCGTACGCGCACCGAGGTGATACAGGCTTTGCTCGGAGACCAGGCCCATGAAGTGGCGGTTGGCGGCAGCGGCCTGCGCGGTGGCGATATCCCAACCGGCGAAGTTGCTGCTGCCGACGTAGATCACCTTGCCTTGCTGGACCAGGACCTCCATCGCCTGCCAGATCTCCTCCCAGGGCGTGGTGCGCTCGATGTGATGCATCTGATACAGGTCGATATGGTCGGTCTGCATCCGGCGCAGGCTCTCGTCACAGGCCCGGCGGATGTGGAGCGCCGACAGCCCGCGATTGTTCGGGTATGGATCCATCTGCCCGAAGACCTTGGTCGCCAGCACGACTTTTTCGCGCCGCCCCCCACCCTGCGCGAACCAGTTGCCGAGGATGGTCTCCGTCGCGCCGACGCCGATCGGACGACCGTAGACATTGGCGCTGTCGAAGAAATTGACCCCATCTTCCAGGGCCCGATCCATGATCGCAAAACTATCAGGCTCGCTGGTGCGCGGTCCGAAATTCATGGTACCCAGACACAACCGGCTGACGGATAGACCGGTCCGACCCAGTGGCGCGTATTTCATTGGATGTCTCCCGAGGTGAGCGTCGCGTTGTCACTTGATTATGCCACCGGTTGGCCGCCGCCACTGTGTCAGGCGCTCATCTGACCAAACCAGCCCCGGCGTTCCATCCATTTCGCCAACTCAAGCACCGGCGATACTGTCGCTGCCAGCAGGCCGATCACGAACCAGTCTTCCACGGCCAGGGCAAACGTCCCGAACGGCTGCTGCAGGAACGGGACGTAGACGATCAGGGCCAGCAGCACCAACTCCCACACGATGGCGAGGTTGAGCCAACGATTGGCAAAGGGCCGATCGAGGACCGAGTGCCGATCCGAGCGAAAGTTGTAGGCCTTGACGAACTGGATCAAGACCAGCGAGATGAACGTCATGGTCATTGCTTCACTCAGCGAGCGCCCGGAGTTCAGCGCCCAGACAAACAGGCCGAGGTTGACGACGGCCGACCAGAGCCCGCCAACGGTCATCAAGGTCACCACCGGACGGGTGAAGATGCCGGTCCGGGGATTGCGCGGCCGCCGGGCCATCAGGTCCGCTTCGGGCGGATCGACCGCCAGGGCCAACGCCGGCAGCCCATCGGTCGCGAGGTTGACGTACAGGATTTGAACGGCGCTCAGGGGCAGTGGCACGCCCAACAGCGTGGCGCCCACCATCAGCCCGATCTCGCCGATATTCGACGACAGGAGATACATCAGGTACTTCTTGATGTTCCCGAAGATCCCGCGGCCCTCCTCGACCGCCGCCACGATCGACGCAAAGTTGTCGTTCGTCAGGGTCATGGCCGCGGCCTCTTTGGTCACGTCGGTGCCCGTCACCCCCATCGCGATTCCGATATCGGCCTTCTTCAAAGCCGGCGCGTCATTGACGCCGTCACCGGTCATTGCCACGATGTGGCCCTTCTTCTGCAAGGCCGTCACCACCCGCAGCTTGTGAGCCGGCGACACCCGCGCGAAGACCGAGATCGATTCGGCGCGCGCCTCGAAGGCCGCCTCGTCCAACGCCTCGAGCTCGGCGCCCGTCACCACCGCGCCGGTCGTGAGCAGACCCAACTCGCGCGCGATGGCCTCGGCCGTCAACGGATGATCGCCGGTGATCATCACCGGCCGGATGCCGGCCCGTTCGCAGGTCTGAATGGCGGCCCGGGCTTCCGGGCGCGGCGGATCGATCAGGCCAACCAAACCCAGGAACGTCAGGCCGTGTTCGACCTCCGCCAGAGTCGCGTCGCGCTTTGAGGCGACGCCGATCACGCGCAGGGCCTGCGACGCCATCGACCGGGCTTCTTCCAGGATCGATTGGCGTATCGCAGACGGAAGGGGTTGCGGCCCAGACGACGTGACATAACGCGTACACGATTCGAGAATGATCTCGGGCGCGCCCTTGGCATAAGCGATGATCCCGTCGCCCTCCTGATGCAGGGTGGTCATACGCTTTGCCTCAGATGTGAACGGGATTTCGCCGATCCGTGGGGCCCGGCGCTCCAACTCGGCCTTGTTGAGCCCGGCCTTGGCAGCGGCGACCACCAGGGCGCCCTCGGTCGGATCGCCCTTGATCCGCCAGCGCCCGTCCTCGCTCAGGGCGACGGCGTCCGACGCGAGCGCAGCCGCACGGAGCAGCTGGCGCACCGGCTCGGGCGGTTCGGCCGGCGACCCGGCAAGAGTGAATGCCCCTTCGGGCGCATAGCCCGCCCCGGTGATCTCGACGATCTGATCCGCCGCCCAGATGCGTCGGGCGGTCATCTCGTCTTTCGTCAATGTGCCGGTCTTGTCGGAGCAGATGACCGAGGTGCTCCCAAGCGTCTCGACCGCAGCCAGGCGCCGCACCAAAGCATGCCGCTTCGCCATCCGCTGCACGCCGATCGCGAGCGAGATCGTCACCACCGCCGGCAGGGCCTCGGGCACCACCGCCACGGCCAGCGCGATGCCAAAGATCAACATCTCGATGAAGGGCTGACCCCGTAAGAGCCCAAGCGCGACTATGACGGCCACGACCATACCGGCGATGCGGGCCAGGGTATGTCCAACCTTGTCGAGGTTGTCCTGTAACGGCGTGCGCCCGACCTCGACCGACTGCAGCATCTGTGCGATTTTGCCGAACTCGGTTTGCATACCGGTGGCGACCACGACGGCGCGGCCGCGCCCGTAGGTCGCGGCTGTGCCCGCAAACGCCAGATTGCGTCGATCGCCGAGCGCGTAGTGGCCCTCCGCCAACGGGCGCGCGTGCTTCTCGACCGCCACCGACTCACCCGTGAGCGCCGCCTCCTCGATCTGGAGATTGATCGCCTCGATCAGACGCGAGTCGGCCGGGACCTTGCCCCCTGCGCGCAGGAACACAACATCACCAGGAACGAGGTCGCGTGCCGGCAGATCAAGTTCGCGCCCATCGCGCAGAACCGCGGCCGTGGGCGCCGCCATCTGGCGCAACGCTTCGAGCGCCCGCTCGGCGCGATACTCCTGGACAAAACCGAGGAGCACTGCGAACAGGACGATCACGGCGATCGCGATCGACTCGATCCCATGCCCCAAGAAGGCTGACAATGCCGTCGCGGCCAACAGGATCAGGATCAGGATGTTCTTGAACTGGTCAACCAGGATCGACCAGGGCGATACGCGACCGGCAGCCTGCAACGCATTCGGGCCGTACTCGTTCAGCCGCCGGGCCGCCTCGGCCGCGGTGAGGCCTTCGGACGTCGTGGCGAGGCGTTCATACACAACGTCAAGATCGAGGGAATGCCAGACCTCGATCGGATGTGTCCGACCGGCGGTCGTCGGCGCGGAGCCCGCGGGTTTCAAGTCGGACGGGCGAGGCTGAGTGGCCGCAAAGACCCGCTGATTGAACCAGATGAGGACGGCCGCCAACCCCGGCAGCGCCGCCACAGGCGCGCATTCGGCGAGGGCTACGGCTTCACCCTCAAGCCACAACAGGTACGCGCTGCTCCCACCGCTGGCAGTAACGGTCGGCCAGAACAGCCAGCGCCAGCGCGGAGGAAGACGGAAGTAGCGTCCCAGGGGACGCGAGGGTGGAGTATGCATGGCGTCTGCCTCCCTGCGCCGATGCGTGGGCGCTGACGACGGCGCGCGCCCGACCGCAACCCGGACATCACCTGCAGCCTCCACGCGCTCGGGCCTGACGATCCGTGAGCGGATCTTTATGCGATTGTCCCTTTGGTGGAACGTGATCTTTCAGGAGTGTATGCCGAGACGGGGGAGCGCCAACCGACAGCTCGCTCCTTTCTCGCTGACACGAAGGCGTCGACGCTGTCAGCGATGCCGCGCCCCACGGAGACCGACCTCAGGCGATTTCGACCACACGTCCGCTGCGGGCGCTCTCGTAAGCGGCTGCCACGATCTTCACATTCGCCCACCCATCGCGCCCACCGGGTGCCGGAACCGCGCCGGTCCTCAGGCAATCGAGGAAGTGAGCCATTTGCCGATCGTCTAACGACTGCGGCACATGCTCGACTCGTGGGAAGACAAAGCCGGGGTCGGACCAGGCCGGACGGCGATCCGCGGGCCCGGTGTAAAGGATCTGCGTTGGGAACAGGCTGGCCAGCCCGTCGTGACCGTATAGCTGGGTGGCGGCGGCGACACCGTCGCTCTGTGGCTGCCACCAGCCGAATTCGATCGCTGATGATACGCCGCCGGCCCAGTTGACCAGCACGAGTCCGGTATCGTCAACGTCATAGTCGCCGTAGAAGGTGCCGATGCGCGCATACACGCTCACCGGTTCGGGGTCACCGAGCAGGAAGCGGGTCGTGTCGATGGCATGGATCCCCATATCAGCCAGAGCCCCGCCACCCGCCAGGGCTCGCTGCGTAAACCAGCCGCTCGGCCCCCAGCGCACGTGAACACCGTAGCTCTTTGTTCGCACGATCGGACCGATCAGGGCCGCCTGGTCGCGGAGCCAGCGCACCTCATCGTCGAACCGCCAGCAATGGGCCACCATAAGCGGCGCCC
>JAEURK010000211.1 GCA_016789175.1 Anaerolineales bacterium | reverse complement strand
GACCACCACACGTCCTGCGGGGTCAGGCCGAAGACCCAGCGCGCCATGCTGTGGATCCAGACCTGATAGGCGCCGTGGGTGTGCACGGCCAGCTTGGGCTTGGCCGTGGTGCCGGAGGTGGCGAGGATGAACGCCGGGTCGTTCGACTCCATGGGCACAGCGTGCCCGTTCTGGCCCGCGCCCTTGGCCCGGAACTCCTCCCAGGAGAGATCCCGGCGCGCCTGCATCGGCACCTCGGCCGCGCCGCGCTTGAGCACGACGACGTGCTCGACCGAGTGCTCACCGCCTGCGAGGGCATGGTCGACGATCTCTTTCAGATAGACGTCCTTGCCTTTGCGATAGGTGATGTCGGCGGCGAAGACGGCCCGCGAGCCGCTGGCCCGGATACGGTCGCCCAGCGCGCCGGCGCCGAAGCCGGCGAAGACGATCGAGTGGATGGCGCCGATGCGCACCGTCGCCAGCATCAGGATGATGGCCTCGGGGCAGGTCGGCATGTAGATCGTCAGCCGGTCGCCTTTCTGTAGGCCCATCCCGCGCAACGCGGCCGCCGTGCGCTCGACTTCGCGCAGCAACTGGGCGTAAGTGTACAGGTCGCGCACGCCGCGCTCGTTGAGGTAGACCAGCGCGGTGTGGCCGCCCCAGCCGCGGTTGACATGGTGGTCGAGGGCGTTGTAGGCGAGGTTGGTCTCGCCACCGCTGAACCACCGGAACTCAGGGAAATCCCATTCGAAGACCCGGTCCCACGGATGGAACCAATGCAGTTGCGACGCGGCCTTGCCCCAGAATGCAGCGGGGTCCTCACGGGCTTCGTCGCGCCAACGGGTGACGATCGGGCTGACCAGATTGAAATCCGACATGGGCGCCTCTTTGATGAAATGGCGCGAAGGACGGGATCTCGCATCGGCCGAGGCGGAATCTCGATCGGTGCGAAAGCCCCTCTATCGCGATGAAGACGGCCTGGCACGCGCGCGGCGTGCTCCGAGAACGCGGTCAATCCGGTTGACACGGATCGGCAGGTCCGTGAACCCTGGTTGGCTCGGCGTGATCCGGGTATGGGCGTTGGTGTGAGCCCTGTCGGTTTGTAGATGCAGTCGTTGCTGATTCGGGTGCCCATGAGCAGGGCAGGGCCGAGGCAAGTGGTGTTAAGGGGCCCGGGCCCCAATAGTCAAGGTGCGCCGCCTGAGACGGCTTGCGCGAGGTCGAGGAGCCAACCGCCATTTCGGCCTGTTGTCTGGGTCCAAAGCTGGTCCCGGCCCGTGGGCCGGAATGTGTCCCGCTCCGAGTGATCGATCCGCCTGAGTGGCGGGATTGTAGCATACGGGGCTCGCCTGCTATCATCGCAGGGATACGCGTGTGCACGAGCGCGTAGTCAGTCGGGTGCAGGGGCGACTCAGCAACAGGGCCGATTCCTTTGCCAGGGATTTCACGAACTGGTGCGCAGCATGGGTTTCGCCTTCAGTGGGAATTCGTGCTCATTCGTTTCAATTCGCAAAGTGGGGTTACTGCTCAAGCATACGGAATGTAGCGCGAAAGACGGGTGCTCCGGGTGTCGGGGGATATCCTGCTGGAAGCTTGAGTAGCAACGGAATCCGCGGCCAGGTGTTGGGTGCGGGACCCTGCGGCCGAACGCGCGGATGACGCGGAAGAAAACGATACCGATGCCGGCCTGGCTCCAACAGCGCAAATCCGTGTCATTTGTGGCGCAAGCGCACTGAACGGCGGATTGCGTCTCTCGGCTTATCCTACGACATGTAAAAGGTGATGAAATCATGACGACATCCCCGCGCGCGCTTCAACTCAGCCAGGTCGAAATCCTGCCCGGCTTCTGGCACGATCGTCTGACGACCAATCGTGAGCGCACGCTTCCGGCGGTTCACGCCAAACTGAAAGCGACCGGCCGTCTCGACGCCTGGCGTCGGGAAGTCCCCAACGATCAGCTGCAGCGCCACATCTTCTGGGATTCGGATACCGCCAAGTGGATCGAGGCCGTCGGCTACACCCTGACCGCCGGACGCGATGCAACGCTCGAGGCCCAGGTCGACGAGGTCATCGACTGGATGTCTCAGATACAGGAATCGGACGGCTACCTCAACAGCTACTTCTCGATCGTCGAGCCCGACGCGCGTTGGACAAATCTACGCGATCGGCACGAGCTATACTGCGCCGGTCACCTGATGGAGGCCGCCGTCGCCTACAGCCGGGCCACGGGCAAACGAGCGCTGCTTGACCTGCTCTGCCGCTACACCGATCACATCGCGGCGACTTTTGGACCCGGGCCCGGGCAACGGCGCGGGTACTGCGGCCACCCCGAAGTCGAACTGGCGTTGATCAAGCTGGCCGAGGCGACCGACTCGCCGCACTACCTCGATCTGGCGCGCTTTTTCGTCGATGAGCGTGGCCGAGCACCGCACTACTTTGATCTCGAGGCCCAGGCGCGCGGCGAAGACCCGCGCGGGTTCTGGGCCAAGACCTATCACTACTGCCAGGCGCATGTGCCTGTCCGCGACCAGAAGATCGCGACCGGGCACTCGGTGCGCGCCGCTTATCTCTACACGGCCATGGCCGCACTGGCGCGCCTGACGGGCGATGCTGCCCTCGCCGACTCGTGCCGCGCGATCTGGACCGACCTGACGGCGCACCAGATGTACATCACCGGCGGGGTGGGGCCTGCGCATGCCAACGAGGGTTTCACCTTTGCGTACGACCTCCCCAACGAGACGGCTTACGGCGAGACCTGCGCCTCGATCGCATTGGTGTTGTGGGCTCAGCAGATGTTCGAGCTCGACGGGCAGGGCGCTTACATCGACGTCCTCGAGCGCGCCCTGTACAACAACGTGCTGGCCGGCGTATCGGCCGAGGGCGATCACTTTTTTTACGCCAACCCGCTCGCCTCGTATCCGCACATCAGCCCATATGCGCACTGGAGCGGGATCCACACCGATCGACACTATCGCCGCTCGGATTGGTTCGGCTGCGCCTGCTGCCCGCCCAACGTCGCGCGTCTGCTGGCGAGCGTGGGCCAGTACCTGTATGCGGCCACGGACGACACCCTCTTTGCCAATCTGTACGGCGCCAGCCGCGTGCACACGACTCTGGGCGGAAGCGACGTCGTCCTGGAGCAGCGCACCGACTATCCCTGGGCCGGCGCTGTGCAGCTCGAGCTGCGATCCGCGGCGCCGGCGGCGTTCCAACTGGCCTTGCGCGTGCCCGGTTGGTGCCGCCGTTTCACCCTGGCCGTCAACGGCGCCGCTGTTGATGCGCCGGTGGTCGCCGGCTACGTCAGGGTGACCCGAACCTGGAGCCCGGGCGATGTGGTCACTCTTGACCTGGCGATGCCGATCGAGCGCATGCGCGCCCATCCGGAGGTCCGCCAGGATGCGCATCAGATCGCGCTCCAGCGCGGTCCGGTTGTGTACTGCGTCGAGGAGGTGGATAACGGCCCGAGGCTCGCAAACCTGGCGTTGCCGGCTGAGGCGGCGTTGGCGGCCGGGCGCGACCCCGGTTTGTTTGGCGGCCTGGGCGTGATCACGGGCGAGGCGCTACGGGTCGAGCCGGCGGCCTGGCCCGGCGGGTTGTATCAGGCCGAGTCGACGCTGACTTCCGAGGCCCGCCCGCAGCCGTTCAGGGCGATCCCGTATGCGTTCTGGGCCAATCGCGCGCCCGGTGAGATGCGCGTCTGGTTGGCTGCCGCTTGAGGGAGCCGCAATGCGCCGGAACGATGGAGCCGCCCTGGCTGCGACGTTGACGGCAGCCTTTTGGGATGATCCGTTCTATGCCGGTATCACCGCGGGGCGCCCGGAACCTGAGCGGCGTGCGGCGCTCGACCGGTATTTTGCGCTTGCGTTGCGCGAGGCCTGGCGGGCCGGAGAAGTCCAGGCCGGAGACGACGGCGCCGGCGTTGCGATCTGGACTGCGCCGTCGGGCTCGCCCGGGGCCGAGGCGGCGGCCTCCGACAAGCAGCGCGCCTTGCAGGCGTTGTTGCGCGCCGAAGAATGGGCGGCCTATCAGGCGATCGGTGCGTTCAGTCATCGCATGGTCGCGGCCGCCGTGCCCGACGGGGCCTGGTACCTCTCGATCCTGGGCGTCGATCCGGCCCGTCAGGGCGCCGGCTGGGGCGCGCGCTTGCTTCGGCCGACCCTCACCCGGCTGGACGCCCAACAGCTGACCGGTTACCTCGAAACCTTCAACTCGCGCAGTCTGGCGTTTTACGGGCGACACGGGTTCGTCACGGCGGCATCCGCCGTGGAGCCGGTGACGGGTGCACCCTACTGGATCCTGTGTCGGCCCCCAAACCCCTGAATCATCCTCAAGACTGACCCGAAATCCTCCCCTGGGTTGATCTCTAGAACCGGGCCGATCCCTATACTCACAGGCGTTCAAGGAGTTCGCCATGAGTATCTCAGTCATCGTGCTCACGCTTGTGTTCGTCGGTCTCAGCCTGGTGCCGTTCGTCGCCGTGAGCGCCAGGGACGACGGGATCCTCATCCTACCGGAATGAGTCGATACGATCCGCGCTACCCGTCGGTGTGGTCCACCACGGTGTCTTGTCGCGGCGCAGGCCAGACGCGAGGAGCAGAGGATGTCAACAGTCGTGCTTGAAACGATGGCGCTCAGCAAGGTCTATGGGCGCCGTCCAGTGGTGGATGCGATCAACATCGCGGCCCATGAAGGCGAGGTCTTCGGCTTCCTCGGCCCCAACGGCGCCGGGAAGACGACCACCCTGGGTATGGCCCTCGGGCTGATCCATCCGACCTCCGGGGCGGTTCAGGTGCTGGGCGAGTGGGTCACGCCCGGCAACACGCGGGTGCTGCGCCAAGTCGGCGCGCTAGTGGGCGCCCCGGCGCTGGTACCCCATCTCACGGCCCGCGAGAACCTCGATTTGATGGCCCGGCTTTCGCCTGGCGTCGATCGGCGTCGCATCGCCGACGTGCTCGATCAGGTCGGGCTCTTCGAGGCCGCGGGCCGCAAGGTGGGCGCGTTCTCAACCGGCATGAAGCAAAGGGTCGGGCTGGCGCTGGCCCTGCTCAACCGGCCGCGTTTCTTGATCCTCGACGAGCCGACCAACGGCCTCGACCCGGCCGGGATGCGCGAGATCCGACAGCTGATACGCGCGCTGGTGGCTGAAGGCACCTCGGTGCTGCTCTCGAGCCATCTGCTCAACGAAGTTCAGCAGGTGTGTGATCGGATCGCGGTGCTCAATCGCGGCCAGGTCGTGGCGCAGGGGCGGGTGGAGGATCTGCTTCGCAGCCAGCGCTCGGGTGTGCGCCTGCGCGTGCCCGCCCTCGACCCGGCTATAGACGTGTTGCGGGCCCTGCCGGGCGTGCATGCGATCTCGATCGAGGACGGGCAGTTGCTCGTCAGCGGCGTCGACAATCAGGCCGTGCTGCAGCATCTGCTTCACAACGGCATCATCCCGACCGAGCTGACGGCTCAGACCGGTGACCTCGAGTCGCTGTTCATGTCCGTGACGGCCTGACGGTCAGAGGGGTAAACACCATGTGGTTCGCGCTTGTTTCAATCGAATGGACTCGCCTGACGCGGCGCTGGCTGCCCTGGGTCGCGGTCGCGCTGTGCGGGCTGTTCATCGGGCTCAGCCTGCATCACTACTACGTGCTGAGCGCCGCCGACTTTAGCAGCGGCGCCGTCAAACTCCCCGGCCTGTCGTTCGACCTGGCCACGGCGCTCGACCAGACGCTCGTGCTCGGGGCGCCATTCATCGTCATCTTCGGGGCGGCGCTGATGGGCGACGATTACACCCAACGCACCAATCAGCACTGGCTGTTGCGGGCGTCTCGCACCACCAGCCTGCTGGCCAAGTTCGCAGTGCTGGCGTTTCTGATCCTGCTCTGGAACCTCGCCACACTGCTCTTCGGCGGCGCCTTCGGGCTGGGCTATAAACTCTGGATCTCCGGTGGCGCCAGCGTCGCCGGCGTGAACGGCCTTGAGACGGCCTGGGCCTTGCTCTATATGACGCTCGTGTGCCTGCCGTATGGCGTTCTGACGCTGCTGCTCGCCCTGCTCACGCGCTCGACGTTCGTAAGCGCGGCCATCGGGTTCGGATACACGCTGGTGGTCGAGACCCTGCTGGGCGCGGTGTTTTATCAGTCGGATTGGATCCGGTGGCTGCCCCGCAGCCTGTATCTGAGCGCCACGTATAGGCTCAACCATATCGGCAACCGGGTCGTCGAGGTCCCGATGACGCTGCACGAGCCCGTCACCGCCTGTCTGCTGGCGGCCGGGTATTCCGTCCTTCTGCTGGGGATCGCGATCCTGTGGTACCGTCGCCAGGACGTGGGCGGATGACGACTTCCGGCGACCCACCAAGATGACACCGATGAAAAACACTCCGTTCGCCTTCTTCAGTCGGTTGCAGTGGCGCTTGACCGTGTCGTACGCGGTGGTGACAGCCGGCACGGTCATGGTGCTGGCCGCGCTATTCGTTGCCATCACCCTGACGGCCAACAGCCTGACGAACGATCGTGCCCAGCAGGCGTTCTTCTGGTCGAAGACGGCCTTCCAAGACAACATCCCCTTCTTGGGCGACGACCCGGCCGGGTTGCAGGCCTGGGTGGATCGGGTGCGGAACGACGGCTTCGCCTGGACCGACTTCCAGTCGAACGTGGATTTGAGTTCGCTGGACTTTGCCAATACCGTGCTGCGTGGTGCGCCGATCTATGTGCTCGACCCGGATCTCAACCTGATCGCGGCCTCGCCGCGGGTCGCGCCGGACGCGCTCGGCCGGCCCTTCAACGCGCGGGTGCTGCTCGGCTATGGGTTGGAATCGATCCTGGCTGAGGCCCAGGTCGGCGACAAACGCTATTACTCCCAAAGCACGTTACAGGCCGACGGCAGTTACATCGCCGCCTTTCCGCTGCGCAGGAGCGACGACGACCCGGTGGCGGCGATCGTGGTCTATCGGCTCAAGCCCCTGGCGTTCGCGACGCCCACCAATCTATCGCTGTACACCACATTCTTCGTCGTGATCGCCGTGATCATGGTGGCTGTGGCATTGCCGGTCGGGGCCGTCTTCGGCTGGTTGATGTCGCGCGGTTTGCGCCGGCGCCTGGCCACTCTGGCGAAGGCCGCCCAGGCCTGGAGCACCGGCGACTTCGCGGCCCAGCCCCGCGATGCGTCGCGCGATGAAGTCGGCGACCTGACCCGCGCGCTCGGGGGCATGGCCGATCAACTTCAGACCCTGATCCACGCCCGCGACGAGCTGGCCCGGGTCGAGGAGCGTAACCGCCTGGCGCGTGACCTGCACGACACAGTCAAACAGCAGACCTACGCGGCCCGCATGCAGCTCTCGGCCGCCCGGAACCTGCTGGTCTCGGATCCTGTTACCGCCGCCACCCATCTCGAGTCCGCGCTGCAGCTCAATCGTGATACGCAGCAAGAGCTCAAGCTGATCATCGACGAGCTGCGGCCGGCCGCGCTGCAGGGCAAGGGGCTGGCACAGGCGCTGGGCGAGTACGTCGAGCGCTGGCAGGGGCATACCGGCATCCGCGCCGCGTTGACCGTCACCGGCGAACGCGCGCTGTCGTTGGAGGTCGAGCAGGTGCTTTACCGCGTGGCGCAGGAGGCGCTGTCGAACGTCGCCCGCCACTCGGACGCCGACGCCGTCGAGGTGGCGCTCGACAGCGGTCCGGCCAGGGTGCGACTGGTCGTCGCCGATAACGGCCGCGGGTTCGAGCTCGGCGCGGTCTCGTCCAACTCGCTCGGCCTGGCGGGCATGCGCCAGCGCCTGGCCGAGATCGGCGGCACCCTGGAGGTGGAGACCAGGCTCTCGATCGGCACCCGGGTCGTCGCCCAGGTAGAATCGAGCCCACGATGACGATCAAGGTGTTGCTGGTCGACGACCACAAGATCGTGCGGCAGGGCGTGCGGGCCTTTCTCCAGACCCTGGCCGACATCCAGGTCGTGGCGGAGGCCGATACCGGCGCGGGGGCCATCGACGCGGTCCAACAGGCGCAGCCGGACGTCGTCTTGATGGATCTCGAGATGCCCGGCGAGTTCGACGGCATCGCAGCGACGCGCCAGATCCGCAAGCTGCGCCCCGAGACCCAGGTGATCGTAGTGACCTCTCACCACCAGGACGAGTACATATTCCCGGCTGTGCGCGCCGGCGCGATCTCGTATCTGCTCAAGGACGTCGAGCCCGATGAACTGGTTGACGCGATCCGCAAGGCCGCGCAGGGCGAAGCCCTGCTCGACTCGCGGGTGGCGTCGCGGCTGGTGAAGGAGTTGCAGGGGATCCGGCAGGAGCAGGTCAACCCGTTCACCGAGCTCTCCGAGCGCGAGTTCGACGTCCTCCGCCTGATCGCGGCCGGCAAGTCGAACGCCGAGATCGCCGAGACGCTGGTCATCGGCGAGAGCACGGTGAAGACCCATATCGGTAATATGCTGAAGAAGCTGCACCTCGACGATCGCACGCAGGCCGCGGTGTACGCCTGGCAGCAGGGCATCGTGCGCCGCCAATGACCGGCGGGGTCAGCTGCCGTCGAGGCTGGACGGGTCGAGCAGCACCACCGGGCGATCGGCGATCCGTTCCACCCTGACGGCGGCGCCGTACGTTGCGCTGAGCCGGTCGGCTGTGAGCACGGCCTCGAGCGGGCCGCTGTCGATCACCTGGCCCCGCCGCATCAGCACGAGGTAGTGGGCCGCCAGCACCGCCATCTCGGGGTCGTGGGTCGTGAACACGATCGTGACCCCGCGCCCGGCGAGTAGCTGCAGAGTCTGCAGCAACCGTCCCTTGTTGCTCAAATCGAGATGCGAGGTCGGCTCATCGAGCAGCAGGATGTGGGCTTCCTGGGCCAGGGCGCGCGCCAGGGCGGCCATCTGCCGCTCGCCGCCGCTGAGCTCCGTCACCGGCCGCGTCGCCAGGGCCGCTAACCCGAGCGTCTCCAGAGCCGTTTGCGCCACGCGGTAATCGGCCTCGCCCGGCATCTCGAGCATGCCCAGATACGGCGAGCGGCCCAGCAGCACGTACTCCAGCACGCTGAAGTCGAACGGGATGTGCTCGGCCTGCGGCACGAGCGCGATCTGGCGGCTGAGCTCGCGGCGTCCGTAGGTTGGCAGCGGGCGGCCGGCGATCTGCACCTCGCCGCCGAGGGGCGTGAGCAGGCCGAGGATCAGGTGCAACAACGTGGTCTTGCCGGCCCCGTTCGGGCCGAGGATGGCCGTGATCGTGCCGCCCGGGATCGCCATCGACAGGTCGCCGAGCACGTCCGGCCGATCGACGGTGTAGCCGAAGCGCAGATGCGAAAGCGTAATCACGGCGCTCACGCTTTCACCTTGAGCGTGCTCCGGAGCATGAGCACCATGAACAGGAGCGCGCCGAAGAGGGCGGTCAGGATGCCAAGCGGGATCTCGCCGGGCAGCAGGGCGCGCGCCAGATCGTCGCAGATCACGGCGAAGATGCCGCCGATCAACATCGCGGCCGGCAGCGTGTGTTGGGCGTTGGCTCCGGTCAGGCGCCGCGCGAGATGGGGCACGATCAGGCCAACCCAGCCGACGATGCCGGCGATGGCCGTGACGGCCGCCGTAGTCGCAACCGCGGCAACCAGCAGGATCGTGCGCTCTCGCCCCGGCGCGGTCCCGAGCGAGAACGCGGTCTCGTCATTGAGCGAGAGCAGGTTGAGCCGCCAGCGCATCAGGTACACGATCGCCAGTCCGGGCAGCACGACCGGCAGCACGATCACGACGTCGCGCCAGGTGACGCCCCACAGTCCGCCGAGCAGCCAGAACGTGATCTCGGGCAGCTGCGTCAGCGGGTCGGCCAGATACTTGAGCACGCCGACGCCCGACGAGAACAGGGCTGAGACCGCGATCCCGGCCAGCACCAGGCGCAGCACCCAGCCGCCGAAGCGCATGTGGCGAGCCAGCGTGTAGGAGAAGGCCAGGCCGAGCAGGGCAAAGACCGTCGCCAACCCCTGCACCACCAGCAACGACGAACTGAAGTACAGGATGCTGAGGGCCGCGCCAAAGGCCGCGCCCTGCGTCACGCCCAGGAAACCGGGCTCGACCAGGGGATTCCGAAAGATCATCTGCATGACCGTGCCCGCCGCGGCCAGGGACATGCCCAGGGCCAGCGCCACGATCAGACGTGGCAGCCGCAGGCCCAACACCAGGCGCTGCGCCATGTCGTCGGTCAGCAGGAGATCGGGCGGTATCCAGTACGGGACCGGATACCGCCCGAAGAAAATCGAGAGCGCCAGGACAAGCACCAGGGCGACGCCCAAACCTGCGAGCAAGGTCCACACGGCAGGGCGGGGGCGGAGCGCCGTGGTCGTCATCGGTCAGGGCATCGAGCCGTACAGATTGGGCAGCACCTGTTCAGCTACGACGGCCTCGTCCAGGCCGTAGAGCTCGGTGTAGAAGGCGTCGACGGCCTGTTCGAGGTCGACGTCGGCCGCCAGCTCGGGCTGGATCCACGTGAACAGCCAGTCGAGGCCGAGCACCCAGCGCGGGTCGGGCTGATCCCAGCTGTAGAAATCGCCGGCGAAGCCGTAGACCTGGCGGTTCTCGGCGGCCCTGAGGCCCTGCCAGGTCGGGTCGTCCATCAACGCAGCGGCGATGACGTCGGAATCGCCGTTGTACGACACGATGTAGATCTGATCGGGATCCCAGGCCGCGATCTGTTCGAAGTTGACGATGGTCCAGCCGCCGGCCTCGGCCGCTTCCGTCCACACGGGCGTTCCGCCGGCGATCCGCACCAGCGTGGTCTGGATCCAGCCCTCGGGTGGGACGTTGAAGGCCACTTCACCGCCGTCCTCGGAGTGCTGGAGCAACAGCACGCGCGGTTTTTGATCGTCGCTCAGACCGGCTGTGGCGGCGCTGACGGCGTCGACGCGGCCCTGGAAGAAGGCCAGGATTTCCTGGGCTCGCTCAGGGTTGCCGAGCAACTGGCCGAGCGCCGTGATGTCACGCGTGAATTGCTCAGGGGTCTCGAGGTCGACGTATACGACCTTGATCCCGAGCGCTTCGAGCGGTGTCCCGAGCTTTTCGGCCATCGCGCTCTTGAGGATGACGACATCCGGCTTGAGCGGAGCGATTTGTTCGGGCGCGGCGTTCTGCTCGAGCATGGTCTTTTCGCCGAAAGTCGGGTCGACGACCGACAAGAACTTCACGGCCGATTGGCCGCGCTGCTCGAAACCGACCAGTCGCTCGGCCGCTTCCGGGAAGAGGAAGAACGCATCGGCGACCAGGGTCGTGGCCCGGCCCGCGATCACGACCCGCTGCGGCAGTTCGGAGAATACGACTTCACGATCGAGCGCGTCGGTGACCACGATCTTGGCCGGTGCCTCGGTGGGTGGCGCGATCGTGGGTTCGATGGTTGGGGCGGCTGTCGGCGCCTCGGTCGGGGCCGTGGTGGGCGCCACGGTGGGCTCGACCGGCGGGGCCGCGGTCGGCGTCGCGGCCGGCGCGCAGGCCGAAAGCGTGGTCAGGCCGATCAGGCCAGCCGCCAGCACCCGGCGCAGACCCGTGAGGCGAAATCCGATAGTCATCTGGCTCTCCTCCATGAGTGGTTGCAGCCTGCAGCTGCATCGCTATTCCTGGCGAACATAGCGTAGACCGATGGATTTGGCAAGGCCGAATCAAAAAAGCCGCGCTGTTGAGCGCGGCTTTTTGAGCGGAGCCTGAAAGGCGATTTAGGGGATCGTCTTCAGGTACGCGATGATGTCGGCCATGTCCTGCTTGAGCAGGGAGGTGCTGTAGGTTCCGGGCATCACCGACGGCCCGCCGGCCGGCCAGGTCGCGCCCTCTCCGGGCGGCGTAATGTAAGCGTTCGGGTTGACGATCGACTCGAACAGGAACTGGTCGGTCGAGGTCGCTGTGCCGGCATAGCCTTCGGAGCTCCAGCGTTCCTCGGCATGCGCCGCGACGCCCTTGCCGTCCTTCGACTCGGCCGTCTGCCAGGCCGGGGCGACGACACCGGCGGCCGGGCCCACGTGGCAGGCCACGCAGCCGGACGAAGTCACAAGCGCTTGACCGCGGGTGGCGTCTCCGACAGGCAGCTCGATCGTGATGTCGGTGCCGGCCGCGTTCGGGTTGGGCGTCGGGGTGGCCTGCGGGAACTGGCCGCTGGCGTCTTTGTAGGCCTCGCCCCAATTCATGACGAAAGCCGTCACTGCCAGCACTTCATCCTCGCGCAGCGGGCCGCCGAAACGGTTACTGAATGTGGGCATGCGGTTGGCATTGCCGAGCGCCGCATAGTACTCGGATGGTCGTGGGCGTCCGCCCGCGATCGTCAGGTAGACAAAGTCGTGCACGGTGCCGGTCCAGGCGATCTCAGTCGTGCGGGTGCCGTCAAAGAGCTTGACGTCGTCGAGCGCCGGGCCGCGCCCGCCTTGACCCAGGTCGCCGTGGCAGGTCACGCACTGCGCCTCGTAGATGGCGGCGCCGGCCTCGATGTCGCGGGCTGCATAGGATGTCGTGAAACTGGCCATGCGGTCCTGCTCGGTGATCGCGACATAGCCCAGGGTGAGCATGCCGATCACGACGCTGACCGTGCCAACAAGTACACGCCAAATCATGGATAAGCTCTCCTCATTGGTTATTGGCTGTTTGCTATTCGCTATCGGTTGGTGGCCAGAGATTCTCTATAGCCACCGACCAATAGCCAATAACCAATGTTACGGTCCTTGCCGATAGTTTGCGTCGACGTCGAGATAGCTGGTCTGGCAGTACTCGCCGGGCACGATCTGACCAACCGGGCACAGGGTCTCGTCCCCGGGCGTCTCGAGCGGACCAGACGTGAAGGCGCCGGTCTTGGTGTCGTAGACATCATCCGGATCCCAGACCACTCGCCAGGTCACCTTCTTGAGGCCCTCTTGCCAGTTCTCGATGATCATGGTGCCGCGCACGTCCTTGAGGCCGTCGCTGGCGCCGATCTCATACTGATGACTGGCGTGGTCGACGCCGGCCTGCATCTCCTCCAGGATGTGCTGAAGGGTCGCGGTTGGCGCGTTCTCGAACTCGGCGGCCTGGTAAATCGCGCGGCCGGTCGGGTTGAGGTCGCTGATCGCGGCGGTTTGATACCCTTCCCACTCCGACTGACGGAACGGACCGGGGTGGGTCTGTGGCACGATCTCGGCGATGATCTCGACGTTGAGCGAGGCCGGCACACCGTAGCGCGGGGTGCCCATGTAGCTGAGCACGGCCAGCAGCGCGACCGTCAAGGCCACGAAGGTCAGGCCGACACGGCGGTCGCCGTAGCGGCGGCTCGGGCCGACCTCGACGTAGGGCAGGACGAAGAGAACGCCGAACATCACGCCGGGCATGACCACGCCCCACAGGAACTTGTCGCCGATCTTGAGCATGCCCTGGATCCAAAGGAAATACCAGGGGGCGGTGGTGTGTAACGGCGTCACGAGCGGGTTCGCATGCGGTTCGAGCGGCGCGTGGTAGAAGAATGTGGCCGCGAAGACCATGCCGACCGTGACCACGCTGAAGAGCAGAAGCTCACGCGTCAGAATATCGGGCATGAAGTACGTGCGCTGGTCGACGGGCGTGCGCTTGGCGGTATCCTCGCCGACGGGCTCCACCTCGGGCGGCAGGCCGTGGCCGTGCAGGATGACCTTGTAGTAGTGCACGCCGGTGAAGACGATGCCTAACAAGGGCAGCAGCAGAACGTGCAGCAGGTACCAGCGCAGCAGGCCGCCCTCGTTGAACTGCGGGCCGCCGCGGATGACCAGGTTGAGCAGATCGCCGACGGCCTGGGGCTGCACGGCCTCGGCCATCGAGGCGCCGATCGTCACAGCCCACAGCGCCAGCTGGTCCCACGGGAGCAGGTAGCCCGAGAACGACAGCACCAGCGTGACCAGCAGCAGGATGACACCGGTCAGCCACGTGAACTGACGGGGCTTTTTGTACGAGCCGGTGATGAAGGTCCGCAACATGTGCAGACAAACCACGATCACCATCATCTCAGCGCCGAGCTTGTGCAGGTCGCGCATCAGGCGGCCGAAGGGCACATTGCTCAGGATGTTGAGCATGTTCTCGTAGGCCACCAGCGGCGAGGGTGTGTAGAAGATCATCAGGAACAGACCGGTGATGATCTCGAACACAAAGAAGTACGTCGACAGCCAACCCATGCGGAACGTCGGATAGACGCCCGTCACGAGGTTGTGGTAGTAGGTCGGCCGCATATGCAGCCAGAAACCGTCGGCGTGCGGACGCACACGCGGGTTGGGGCGGGGCGCCGGATCGCCGCGGAGCATCGAGCGGATATCCTCGATGTCCATACCGGCGGTGACGCGCTCGACGGTCTCGTTGACCTTGAAATAGAGCGCCGGCCCAAGGCCGCGCTGCTTGACATCGTCGATAAACGGGCTATGGAACTTCCAGACCGACATGAGTTCTGCTCCTCTGAGAGGCGCTGGCGCCTAGGCCGGCTGGCCCATGATGCGCGACCCGGTGTTGACCTTGAGCTTGGCTGCGTTCGTGACGTCGATCGCCGTCGCCTCAAGGCTGCCGTTTAGTTTATCGGTCTTCGCCAGCACGGCGCCGCTCGCATCCACGGCCTCGACCTCGAAGCAGTCGAGGTTGCGCGTGGCCGGGCCGGCGATGCGATGGCCGCTGGGCGTGTACATCGAGCCGTGGCACGGGCAGTTGAAGCGGTTCTGAGCCGGCTCCCAACCGTACAGACAGCCGAGGTGGACGCACACCATGTACAGCGCTTTCACGCCGGACGTGGTCTGTATGCCATCGGTGCGCGGATCACTCTTGTTTTCGTCGCCGATGTTGATCAACCAGAAGCGGCCACCGGCAAAGGCCTTCGGACCGCTATCGGGCGCCGGGATCTGGCTGGCGTCGACTTCGAACACGCCGCCGAATGTGCCGGCGCGGAAGCGCGGATACGCGAACCAAAGAAGCGAGGTCGCGGCCTGCCCGCCAAACAGCAACATCGACGCGCCCCAGATGTAGTACAGGAATTCGCGTCGGGTCATGGGGACAGGGCCCGTCGAGGCGGGGGGCGCCGGAGCCTTCTCGGGTGCTTTCTTCGGGGCCGGGGCTGCGGGTGCTTCAGCTGCCATGCGTCGTCATTCCTCCTGCCGATGTTAGAGACAGGTCAATTCAAGACCGAGCCGATTTTAGCACGGCCATTTCTTAGCACATAATAATGAAAGTGCATCCATTTCATGCACTTTCGGACAAAGACGGTGATTTGGGGCGACGTTGCGTAATTTATCACAATCAAATAGGTGAGTCAAACCTAAGAGGGCGAGAGGCAAGGAGGGAAAGGCGAGGGCGAAAGGCGGGAATCCGCCGTAGTCGAGACAAACCGTGCGTGATCGCGCGAACGGCGTTGTCCGGCGCAAGGATTGTCGTAAGGGCGACGGATGCGTCGCCCCCTATGCGTCGCCGCATGTCACGGCCACACATGTCGCCCGCAGGGGCCGTGTACAAAGCGCCAGGTGAAGCGCGTATAATCACGCCGATGTCCTCACCCTATCCACCACCGGAAATCATCGCCGATGAGGCCGGGCTCGAGCGCCTGGCTCGCGCGCTCGAACCGGTTTCAGCCTTCTCCGTTGACACCGAATCCAACAGCCTGCATGCGTATCGCGAGCGGGTTTGCCTGATCCAGGTCTCCACCCCGGAACAAGACTTCATCATCGACCCTTTCCCGCTGGGCAGCGACATCGGTCCGTTGCGGGCGGCGTTCGCGGACCCGGCCCGCCAGAAGGTCTTTCACGCGGCCGAGTACGACATCCTGTGCCTGAAGCGTGATTTCGAGATCGAACTGACGAACTTGTTCGACACGATGGTGGCGGCGCGCACGCTGGGTTGGCCGCAGACCGGCCTGGCGAGTCTGCTCGAGAGCCGCTTCAATATCAAGCTCGACAAGCGCTTCCAGCGCGCCGACTGGGGCCACCGACCCCTGAGCGAGGCCGAGCTGGATTATGCCCGCATGGACACGCGGTGTCTGCTCGACCTCCGCGATCTGATGATCGGCGAGCTCAACGCCGTCGACCGGTTAGCGGAGGCCGAGGAGGAGTTCGCGCGCCTGACGCGCCTCACACCGGAGCCGCCCCGGGTCGACTATGACGCCTTCTGGCGTCTTCCGGGTGCCCGCGAATTGAGCGGCCACCAGGCCGCGATCCTGAGCGCGCTCTTTCAATATCGAGAGCGGCAGGCGATGCAGATCGATCTGCCCCCTTTCAAGGTGATCGGCAACGAAACACTGGTGCAGGTGGCCCAGCGCGCCCCGCGCGACCAGAGCGAGCTGCGCGGCATCCCGGGCATGACGGCCGGCCAGATCCGGCGTCACGGCGCCGCCCTGGTCGACGCGGTGCGCCGCGGCTCGGAAGCGCAGCCGGTGCGCCCGCCGCGCCCGATCCCTGAACCTGACGATATCCGCGAGCGCTACGAGCGTTTGCGCAACTGGCGCAAGCAGAAGGCCGGCAGCCGGGGTGTGGAGAGCGACGTCATCATCCCGCGCGAGGCGTTGTGGGAGCTGGCGCGCCGGGTGCCTCGCACCCCCGAAGACCTGGCCCAACTTGATCACCTCGGTCCGTGGCGACGCGCGGCCTACGGCCAGGAGCTGTTAGAAATCCTAAGGAAATAAGACCCATGCGCATCTCGTTCCATGGCGCGGCCCAGACGGTCACGGGGTCGCAGCACCTGATCGAGGTCAACGGCCGCTCGTTGTTGCTTGACTGCGGCCTGTACCAGGGCGCGCGCGCCGAAGCGATGGTGCGCAACCGCACCTTCGGGTTCGATGCCCGCGCCGTCGACGCCGTCATCCTGTCGCACGCGCACATCGACCACTCCGGCAATCTCCCGTCGCTGGTCAAGGCCGGCTACCGCGGCCCGATTTACGCCACGCCCGCGACCTGCGATTTGTGCGAGTTGATGCTGATGGACTCGGCACGCATCCAGGAGTCGGACGTTGCCTTCTATAACAAGAAGGCAACGCGGCGCGGCGAACCGGCTAACGCCGAGGCCCTGTACACCGAAGAAGATGCCGCCGAAGCCCTGACCCTGTTTCGGAAGCAGCCACTCAACCAGAGCTGGGAGGTGTTGCCCGGCGTGCGCGCGACGTTGTATGAGGCCGGCCACATCCTCGGCTCGGCCATGGTCGTGCTCGACATCGAGGAGGGCGGCCGCACGCGGCGCTTGGCGTTCTCGGGCGACATCGGCCGCTTTGCGTTGCCGATCCTGCGTGACCCGACGATCCTGAGCGACATCGATCACGTGATCATGGAGTCGACCTACGGCACGCGCAACCACCGTCCGCCGGAGGAGGCCTCGACCGAGTTTGCGGTGGTGGCCAAGGAGACGTTAGGGCGGGGCGGCAAGATCGTTGTGCCGGCCTTTGCGGTCGGTCGAGCGCAGGAGATCGTGTACGACCTGCAGAAGCTGATCGGCGCGGGCGAGATCCCGGCGGTGCCGGTGTTCGTCGACAGCCCGCTGGCCGTCAATGTTTCGACAGTCTTCAAGCGTCATGCCGAATTGTTCGATGAGGAGACCGCGCGCCTGTTGCGCACCGATGGCGAGGTCTTCGGCTTCAAGAGCCTGAAGTACACCCGCTCGGTTGACGAGAGCAAGGCCATCAACGACGTCAAGGGCCCGGCCGTGATCATCAGCGCCTCGGGCATGGCCGAGACCGGCCGGATCCTGCATCACCTGCGCAACCATCTGGGCGATTCGCGCAACACGGTGCTGATCGTGTCCTGGCAGGCGCCCAACACCCTGGGCCGCCGCCTGGCCGATGGCGAAAAGGAGGTCAAGATCTTCGGCGAGTGGTACCCGGTGCGGGCCCGGGTCGCGACGATCAACGGCATGTCGGGCCACGCCGGTCGCGATTTGCTCATCCGTTGGGCGACGGCGCTCATGCCGCGGGTGCGCGACGTCTTCCTGGTGCACGGCGAGCCCGAGTCGTCGGCAGCGCTCAAAGAGGCCCTGCGCGAGCAGGGGCTGGATGGCGTGCATGCCCCGGCGCTGCACGAGACGGTTGAAGTGTGAATGGGCCTTCTGTTATAATAAGTGTTCGCCCCGGAGAGGTGCCAGAGTGGACGAATGGGGCGGTCTCGAAAACCGTTGTAGTCGCAAGGCTACCGTGAGTTCGAATCTCACCCTCTCCGCCACGCTGACAGCCCGGGCCGCCCGCCCGGGCTGTTGCTTTTGGACCGGGACTCGCCGTCATGACCCAACCGTTGATTACACCCACTGAACTGGCAGCCGGACTGGGCGATCACGCCCTAACCGTGGTCGATTGCCGTTTTGATCTGGCGCAGCCCGCCTGGGGCGACGCGCAGTATCCGCTCGCCCATATTCCTGGGGCCGTGTATGCCCATCTCGACCGCGACCTCTCGGGCGCCAAGACCGGCAGCAACGGCCGCCATCCGCTGCCGGAGCCCGCGGATTTCCGTGCCGCGATGAGCCGGCTGGGCATCGGCCCGGGAGTGGCCGTCGTGGCCTACGATCAGGCCGACGGCATGTGGGCCAGCCGGCTGTGGTGGCTGTTGCGTTATTACGGGCACGCGGAGGTGCGTGTGCTCGACGGGGGGCTGGCGCGCTGGCAGGCCGAGGGCCGGCCGACCGTCGCCGGGGTCGAAGCGCGACCGGCCACGCGCTTCGTCGGTGCACCGCAACCCGGCTGGATCGTCGAGGCCGTTGCGCTTCAGGGCCGCTGGATGAACGCCGCCGACCGGGTCGTGATCGATGCGCGCGCGGTCGAGCGCTATCGGGGTGAAGTCGAGCCGATCGATCGCGTGGCCGGCCACATCCCGGGTGCGGTCAACCAGCCGTACAAGACTAACGTCGACGCCGACGGGCGATTCCTGGCACCCAATGTCTTGCGGGCCCGCTATGCTGAGTTGCTCGCGGGACGCGGGCCGGAGCAGGTCGTCAACTACTGCGGCTCGGGCGTGAGCGCCTGCCACAACATCCTGGCGATGACGATCGCAGGCCTGCCCGGCGCGCGACTGTACCCGGGCTCGTGGAGCGAGTGGTCGAGCGACGAAGCGCGGCCGGTGGCGCGATTCTAACCATCGACCTGACAGGTCCACCCAGGATTCCCGGCAAATGCCGGGCGTTCAAAAACGGTATTCAAAAAAGGACGCCGATTTCCTAACCTTAAGCTGACGGCACGAGGACTCTTCGATCATCGCGACGCGCGCCAGACGCTCTACGATCGCGGTGTGGCCGGATTGGGCTACGCCGAGGGATCGTATGAGTTCTGCAACACCGCTTTGGCCGGGTCAACTATTCCATGTGTTCAGTCGCGGCAACAACCGCGAGAACCTGTTTCGGTGTCACACCGACTACAGTCTGTTCCAGGCCCTGATGTGGGAACATGTGCTCCCGGTGGCCGGGATTCAGGCCTACGCCTTTCTGCCCAATCACTTTCATCTGATCCTCCGTATCCGAGATGACTCGGACCTGCCCGAAACGCTTCGGCAGCATGTCTCTCAGCCGTTTTCCAATTGGTTCAATGCCTTTGTCCGTCGAACCAACCGCGACCGGGGCCGGGTGGGGGCGCTCTTCCAACGTCCGTTTGGCCGTGTGCCGGTGCGAGACGAAGCCCATCGTCAGGTGCTGGGCGTCTATATCCATATCAACCCCCAGCGGCACGGGATCGCCTCGGCGTTTCGTGAGTGGCCGTACACGTCCTACGCCGACCTGATCAGCCACGGTCCGACATCTCTGGAGCGCGAGGCTTTGCTGTCGTGGTATGGCGGGCGCCTGGGTTTTGAAGCCGCTCTGCGCCACTGGGATCAAGCGCAGGCCCAGATGGCTCTGCTCGAAACAACCAACCCCGCTCTGGCCCAGCTGGCGCCACTGGATGCGCGACCCATGGTTAGAAAACGAGGCCGATTTCTTTGAATAGGCTTTTTGAATAGTCTTGGTTTCCCGAAAAACGCATGTGAACCTGTCAGGTCGATGGTTAGAATCGCTTGACGGATCATCCCCCTCGCGTTATAGTCCGCCCATGTTTGCGCGGGCCCATCACCATCACCACAGCGACCTTCCGGCCGACCGGCTCGGTTGATGTGGCACGCGTTCCTTCCGACGTCACACAAGCCCTCCGGTCTCCGGGGGGCTTTTTTGTTATCAGGAGTGTGCATGCGCACCGATATCCGCCTGGCATTGCCGTCCAAGGGCCGCCTCGAACAAGATGCGCTCGAGTTCCTGGCCGACTCGGGCTTGCGGGTCGAGAAGCCTAATCCGCGCCAGTACATGGCCCGAATCCCGAACCTGCCCGGCCTGACCGTGATCTTTCAGCGCCCCGGCGACATCGTGGTCTCGGTCCGCGAAGGCAGCGTCGACTTCGGCATCACCGGCCTCGACGTGACCGAGGAACGCCGCGGCAGCGCGAACGAGGTGGTCGTGATCCACGAAGCACTTGGCTTCGGCGGCTGCAAGCTGGCGCTGGCCGTGCCCGAGGAGTGGCCGGTCGAGCGCGTTGAGCAGCTGCGCGACCGCTACGGCCTGCGCATCGCCACGAAATATCCGGTGGTCACGCGCCGCTACCTCGAGGCGAACGGCATCGCAGGCTTCAGTCTGATCGACGTCGAGGGCACGCTCGAGGTGGCGCCCGCCATCGGCTACGCCGACGCGATCGTGGATCTGGTGTCCTCGGGGCAGACACTGCGCGACAACCGCCTGCGCGCCCTGAGCGACGGCGTGGTGCTGCGCTCGCAGGCCGGCCTGATCGCCAACCGCGTCGCGCTGACGACGCGGCCCGAGGTGCTCACCGTGGCGCATCAGCTGCTCGAGCTGGTCGAGGCCCACCTGCGCGGGCAGGAGAACTATATGGTCGTGGCCAACATGCGCGGCCCGGACCCTGACATCATCGCGCGCGATCTGTTTCTCCAGCCCGAGCTGAACGGATTGCAGGGCCCGACGATCGCGCCGGTCTACGCGCACACCGGCGAGCGCTGGCATTCGGTAACCATCATCGTCCGCAAGGATCACATCATCCCGGCCGTCAAGGCGCTGCGTGCGGTCGGCGGCAGCGGCGTGATCGTCATGCCCGTGACCTACATCTTCGAGGAAGAGCCCGAGCGGGCCCGGAGGTTGAACGATGTCGTTGCAACTTCGTGACCCGGCCTGGCTCGAACGCCGGGCCGCCTGGGATCAGGACCCCGAGCTCCTGGTCCGTGTCGCGGCGCTGATCACCGATGTGCGCAACCGCGGCGACCTCGCCCTGCGCGAACAGGCCGAGCGCTTCGACAAGGTCGCGCTCGAGACGCTGGCGCTCGACCCGCTGCCCGACTGGCGCCCGTACGTCGCACCTGAGGTCGTGGCCGCGCTGCAGACCGCACACGCTCGCCTGCTCGCCTTTCATCAAAAGCAACCCCTGATCTCGTGGACCACTGAGGCCCTCGGTGGCATCCTCGGCCAGCGGGTCACGCCGCTTACGCGGGTGGGGTGCTACGTCCCCGGCGGCACCGCGCCCCTGATCTCGACCGTTTTACACACCGTCGTGCCGGCGCGCGCCGCGGGCGTGGGCGAGATCGTCATCGCCACGCCGCCCAACCCCGACTTCCCGCAGACCGGCTATGTGCACCCGGCCATTTTGGCGGCGGCCGAGATCGCGGGCGTGCGCGAGGTCTGGCGCATTGGCGGCGCCGGCGCGATCGCGGCTCTGGCCTACGGCACCGCCACGCTGCGACGCGTCGACAAGCTGGCCGGCCCCGGCAGCATCTGGGTCACGCTCGCCAAGAAACTGGTTTTCGGCGACGTCGGTGTCGACGGCCTGCCCGGCCCGACCGAGACGATCGTGATCGCCGACGCGGATGCGAAGCCCGAATGGGTCGCGGCCGACCTGCTCGCTCAGGCCGAGCACGATGTGCTGGCGTCCGCCATCCTGCTCACCCCGAGCGCCGAGCTGGCCGGGGCCGTGCAGGCGTGCGTCGAGGAATACCTCACGGCACTCCCGCGGGCCGACATTATCACCCAGACGTTCTCGCGCGGCTCGGGCATCGTGCTGGTGCGCGATCTTGATGAGGCTTGCGCGCTGGCGGATCGCTACGCGCCCGAGCACCTGTGTCTGGCCGTGCGCGAGCCCTGGGCCTGGGCGCCCAAGATCCAGCACGCCGGCGGTCTGTTTCTGGGCGAGCACTCGTTCGAAGTGTTGGGCGACTACATCGCCGGCCCGAGCCACGTCATGCCGACCGGCGGCACCGCGCGTTTCATGTCGCCGCTCAGCGCCGTCGACTTTGTGCGGATCACGAGCATCGTGGCGCTTGACCCGGCCACCACGGCCACGATCGCGCCGCAGGCCGCGCTGCTCGCCGACGCCGAAGGCCTTGGCGCGCATGCGTTAGCGGCACGTTGTCGGGCATGAGGGAAGTGGGAGGAGGGAGGAGCGCCGGAGCGTTCGCTCCTCCCTCCTCTCTCCTCCCTTCTCCGAAATGAGCGACTATGGACATCACACACCTGATCCGACCCGAGATCCTGACGATGGAGGCTTACACGCCGATCGTGCCGTTCGAGGTGCTGTCGGAACGGCTGGGCCGCAAGCCGGAAGAGATCATCAAGCTCGACGCGAACGAGAACCCGTACGGCCCCAGCCCGCGCGCGCTGCAGGCGCTGGCCGAGCTGCAGTACGCGCACATCTATCCGGATCCGGAATCGAACCGCCTGCGCGAAGCGCTGGCCGCCTACACCGGTCTGCCGAAGGCGAACCTGCTGGCCGGCCTGGGCGCCGACGAGTTGATCGACCTGATCCAGCGCCTGTTCGTTCGGCCCGGCGATGTCGTCGTCGACCTGCCGCCGACCTTCGGTATGTACAGCTTCGACGCCGGGCTGAACGGGGGCGGCGTCGTGGCGATCACGCGGCGGGCGGACTTCAGCATCGATGTCGAAGCCGTCGAGCGCGCTGTGACGGAGCTCACGGCGTCCGGCACCCGCGCGCCGCTGCTGTTCGCGACGTCGCCCAATAACCCCGACGGCTCCGTGATCGACGACGCCACGCTCGAGCGATTGCTGGCGCTGCCGCTGGTCGTGGTGCTCGACGAGGCCTACATCGAGTTCCATGGTGTGGCCCGGTCGCGTATGGCGTGGGTGCTCGCGCACGAGAACCTGATCGTGCTGCGCACTTTCAGCAAGCTGGCCGGGCTGGCGGGGCTGCGCGTCGGATACGGCGCGTTCCCGACGGCGTTGATGCCTCACCTGTGGAAGATCAAGCAGCCCTACAATGTGCCGGTCTCGGCCAGCGCCGCCGCGATCGCGGCGCTCAGCGACGTCGCGGGTCTGCACGCCAACGTCGCGCGGCTGACGGCCGAGCGCGATCGGCTGAGCGAGGCGCTGTCGGAGTTGGGCTGGCTGACGCCGTATCCGTCGCGTTCGAACTTCGTGCTCTGTCGTGTGCACGGCCGCGACGCGCGCGAGTTGCGCGAGACGTTGGCGCAACGCTACGGCATCCTGATCCGCTACTTCAACAAGCCGGGCCTGCGCGACTGCATCCGGATCAGCGTCGGCAAGCCCGAGCACACGGATGCGTTGTTGAAGGCTTTTCGTGAGATTGCTGTTTTCTGATTGCTGATAGCGAGGCAAGATGCGTACTGCAACGATTCACCGCAAGACAAACGAGACCGAGATCACGCTGACGCTGAACGTCGACGGCTCGGGCAGGCACGCGATCGCGACCGGCGTCGGGTTCCTGGATCATATGCTGACGCACATCGCCGTGCACGGGCTGTTCGACCTCGAGGTCCAGGCGCAGGGCGACCTGCACATCGACGCGCATCACACCATCGAGGACACGGCGCTGGTGTTGGGCCAGGCCTTCGCCGAGGCGCTGGGCGATAAGCGTGGCCTGGTGCGCGCCGGGTCGGCCTACATGCCGATGGACGAGGCCCTGGCCTTCGTCGCCGTCGACCTGAGCGGACGGCCGTACGCCGTGATCGACGCGACCTGGCACACGCCGATGATCGGCCAATTCCCGACCTCGCTGGTCGGACACTTCATTGAGAGCCTGGCCGCGACCATGAAGGCCAACCTGCACGCCCGCGTCGTCTATGGCCGCGACGACCATCATCAGGCCGAGGCGCTGTTCAAGGCGCTGGCCCGCGCGCTCGACCAGGCCACGGCACTCGATCCGCGCCGGGCCGGCGTCGTGCCGTCGACCAAGGGCACGCTATGACGACGCTGGCGATCATCGATTACGGCATCGGCAACCTGCGCTCGGTCCAGAAGGCCTTCGAGCACGTGGGCGCGGTCGCGCCCCTGACCGAGGACCCGGCCGAGATCCTGGCAGCCGACAAGGTCGTGCTGCCGGGCGTCGGCGCGTTCGGCGACGGCATGAAGGGCATCCACGCCCGCGGCCTGGCCGATGTGGTGCGCGAGGTCGTGGCGCGCGGGACGCCGCTGCTCGGGATCTGCGTCGGTATGCAGGTCTTGTTCGAGGTGGGCGAAGAATTGGGTGAGCACGCCGGGCTGGGCCTGCTGCCCGGTCGGGTGCGTCCGTTCTCGATCGACCCGGCGCGACATGCGGCGCTCAAGGTGCCGCACACCGGCTGGAACCAGATCGAGCCCAGCGCCGCCAGCCCGCTTTTCGCCGACCTGCCCGCGGGCTCCTACGCCTACTTCAATCACGGCTTCTACTGCGACGCCGCGCCGTCCGACACACTGGCGACCACCGACTACGGCGGCGCCTATCCGACCATCGTCGGCCGTGGCCGGCTGTACGGCATCCAGTTCCATCCGGAAAAGAGCCAGGCCGTGGGGATGCAGTTATTGCGCAACTTTGTCGAAAGGGGATAGCGATTTGAGATTGGTGATTGGTGATTGGCGACTTCCTCCTGGCCAGGAGGAAATCGCCAATCGCCAATCGTACATCGCAAATCGCCAATCGTTTATGGAATCATTTGTCGTTTACCCAGCCATTGATCTTCGGGCCGGAAAGGTCGTGCGTCTTTCCGAGGGTGACCCGAACCGGCAGACGACTTACGGCGACGACCCGGGTGCGATGGCTTTGCGCTGGCGCGCCGCCGGTTCGCGCTGGCTGCATGTCGTCAATCTGGACGGTGCGTTCGGCGAGGCCGGCGCGGCGAACCGGGCCGCGCTCGACGCGATCGTGGCAAGCGGCGTGCCGGTGCAGTTCGGCGGTGGGCTGCGCGACCAGGCTGCGGTCACGGCGGCGTTCGCGGCCGGGGTCCGGCGGGTCGTGATCGGCACGGCCGCGATCGAGAACCCGACCCTGGTCGATTGGGCCTTGTCCGAGTACGGTTCCGACGCAGTGGCGGTCGGGCTCGACGCGCGCGACGGCCTTGTGCGGGTGCGCGGCTGGGGTGAGTCGACCGGCCTGCACGCGGTCGAGGTCGGTCGGCAACTGCGGCTGCGCGGCGTGGTCTGGTGCATCTACACCGATATCGCCCGTGATGGTCTGCAGACCGGCGTGAATGTCGCCGCGACCCAGGCGCTCTCGGCCGAGACCGGTTTGCACGTCATCGCCTCGGGCGGCGTCGGCGGCCCGGCCGACATCGAGGCCGTGCGCGCGGCCGGTCTGCCTGGCGTCATCGTCGGGCGGGCGCTCTATGAGGGCACCGTGAGTCTCGGAGAATAACGATGGGCGCTATGCGATTGCCTGCCACCTCGGCAGGCCCGCAATCACCCATCGCAAATCACAAATGCTAGCAAAACGCATCATCCCCTGCCTGGATATCAAAGACGGACGCGTCGTGAAGGGCGTGAACTTCGTTGGCCTGCGCGACGCGGGAGATCCGGTGGATCAGGCCCGGCTGTACGATCAGGCCGGCGCCGATGAGCTGGTCTTCCTCGACATCTCGGCCACGCCTGACGGCCGCGCGACCGTGGCGCCGATGGTGCGCCGCGTGGCCGACGAGGTCTTTCTGCCGCTGACGGTCGGCGGCGGGATCCGGACCGTCGACGACATGCGCCGCATCCTGCTGGCCGGCGCCGACAAGGTCAGCGTCAACTCGGCCGCGGTCCGCAACCCGGAGTTGCTCACCGCCGGGGCCGAGCGCTTCGGCGCGCAGTGCGTGGTGCTGGCCATGGACGCGAAGCGCGTTGAGCAAGGTGGGAAGCGGGAGGGGCGAGAAGGGGCAGCCTTGGTGGCCGCCCAAGAGCGCTGGGAGGTCGTTGTGGATGGCGGGCGGACGCCGACCGGGCTGGACGCGGTCGAGTGGGCGCAGCGCGCCGTGGCGCTTGGGGCGGGCGAGATCCTGCTCACCAGCATCGACGCCGACGGCACGCAGGCCGGCTATGATCTCGAGCTGACGCGTGCGATCGCGGCGGCCGTCAACGTGCCCGTGATCGCCTCGGGTGGGGCGGGCTCGCTCGCGCACTTCGCCGACGTGCTCGACGCCGGCAAAGCCGACGCGGCTCTCGCGGCCTCGCTCTTTCACGACGGTGTGCTGACCATCGGCCAGGTCAAATCCTACTGCGTCGAGCGCGGCCTGCCGATGCGGATCGTTTCGTGACGAAGAGGGTTCACATGTTGAAGTATGACGATCGCGGGCTGATCACGGCCGTGGCGCAGGATGCGGCCGACGGCACGGTGCTGATGGTGGCGTGGATGAATGCCGAGGCGCTGGCGCTCACGCAGCAAACCGGCGAAGCCTGGTTCTGGAGCCGCAGCCGCCAGGAACTGTGGCACAAGGGTGCGACCAGCGGCAATGTCCTGCACGTCCGTGAGATCCTGGTCGATTGCGACGGCGACACGCTTTTGCTCAAAGTCGCGGCCGACGGACCGGCCTGTCATACCGGCGCACGCACCTGTTTCTTCGCGTCACTCGAAGGGGAGAACTCATGAGCTCGTTCGAACTCAAAACGCTCGAAGCGACCATCCGGGACCGGATCGCCAACCCGCGGCCCGGCTCGTACACGCAGCAACTGCTGCAGGCTGGTGAGGACGAAATCGTCAAGAAGGTGGGTGAGGAGGCGATCGAGGTCGTTCTGGCCGTCAAGGGGCAGGGCGATGAGCGCGTGATCAGCGAAGTCGCCGATCTCGTCTATCACACCCTCGTGCTGCTCGCCTCACGCAACCTCAGCCTGGCCGATGTCGAGGCGGAGCTGGGGCGGAGACACAAGTAGGAAGAGGGAGGAGGGAGGAGAGAGGAGCGATTATCCCTCTTCCCTCCTCTCTCCTCCCTCTTCCTTTTCAAACGTCTCGCCCATCTCCGACCGCTCCAACGTCTCGCGGATGCGCTCCTGGAGCGTGGCGCGGTCAGGACGCTTTTTGCCGAAGTTGCGGAGCGAGTCGAGGACGGTGTCGGTCACGGCCTTGGTCAGTCGCTTGAGCGACTCCCCGGTGAGCTTTTCGCCGCGCTCGAACCAGGTGGCCGCGGCGTAGCCCATCACGACCGTGGTGCCGGCCGCAACGGCGGCGGAGAGCGCCCAGCCGGGCGGCCCGCCCAATTTGCTCAACTCCTGAAACAGCGTGCGCCCCAGGAAGCCCAGGCCGAAGGTTACAGCCAGCTCGCGGGCGCGGGCCGGCGTGAGCTCATAGTTGTAGATCCGGGCGACGCCCAACACCAACGAAGACTGCACGGCCAACAGCGGGATGACATCGAGGACCGGCAGCGGCGTGAGCGCGATCACGGCCGAGGTCGTTGCTGCGCCCGTGATCGCGGTCCAGGCCAGACGCCAGCGGTAGGCCGGCAGGGCACGACCCAGCGCCGCCAGCAGACCCGGCTCGGCCTTGGCGATCGCGAGCAGCAGATCGTCAAGGTTGTGGCCGGTGCGGGCCGAGATCGGCACCACCTGCGATTGTTCGAGGCGGAGGTTGGCGGCCGTGCGCTCGAGCACGGGCTTGAGGTCGCGGCTGCTGAGCAGGTCGGCCTTGTTGAGGACGGCCACCAGCGGCTTGCCGAGCGCGTGCAGCTCGTCGAACAGCTCCTGCTCGGTGCGCTTGATCCCCTGGATGGCGTCGAAGACCACGATCAGAAAATCCGCCTGCTCGGCGGCCTGCAGGGCGCGAGACTTCTCCTGCTCGCCCAGATCGCCGACGGCATCTGCGCCCGGCGTGTCGACGATGCGGAACAGACCGGCGTCGGCCTCCTGGTTGACGCGGGTGGTGCCGGGCACCGGGCTGACCTCGGCCTTGTCTTCGCGTTTGCGCACCAGCTGGTTGTAGAGCGTGGACTTACCGACGTTGGCCGGGCCGACGATGGCGATGCTGCGCTTGTCCGCGAACGCGATCTGGAAGTTGGGCAGGGCCAGGTCGAGGAGCAGGCGCCAGCGCGCCAGGTCGCCGGGCAGAAGTTTGGCGGCCGAGCTGAGCTCCTGCTGCATGGGCGCGGGCAGGGCGCCCCAGGCGGTTGTCAGCTGTCGGCGCGTGTCGTCCGGAAATTCCTTGAGCAGGTCGTCGAGGTTGGACATTGCGCAGGAGTATAGCGCGGGTCGGCCTACAGGTCGGCGAGGATGCGTTGGCGCTGCTCCCGGTACTCGTCGTCGGTGATCAGGCTTTGGCTGCGCAATGCCTCAAGCTCGCGCAGGCGTTCGGTGACGGCGCGGCGCGGGGCGGCTGCGGCACGAGGCGCCGGGCGGTTCGCGTCAGCGGTGGACTTGAAGCGCTTTCCGCACCGCGTACAAACGGCCTCGATCTGCCCGGTCTCGAACTGGCGCACATAGTGCGCGTTGGCGAAGCTGGCGACGCTCGCCCCGCGGCCGAAGAGCGACTTGAACACCGACGGGATCTTGTCGCCGAGCCCGAGGATGGGCACCGCGCTCTTAGCGCCACAGTGCGGGCAAGTGGGTGTGGTCATGGTCAGGCTCGATCCCCGGAATGGCCGGATATTGCCGGATATCGCCGTGCCCCGGCAAAAAGGGGCCGAATTTCGCGAGGAACTCGGCGGGTCATTCCCGGTATCGCCGGTGGTTAGCGGTAGCGGCCGAGGCGTTCGACGAGCAGATCGTAGAAGCCGTCGGCGTCGATGCGGATGCCGGCCTCGCAGTTCGGGGCCTTGCCGGTGACGCGCCAAACGTCACCGACCGTTCGCCCATAGTTAAGGCCCTCGTTGGTCTCGATCTCGACGTTCAACGCTTGCATCGTGAACAGCTCGGGCTTCAGCAAATACGCGATCGCGCAGGCATCGTGGATCGGTGCGCCGTCCCAGCCGTAGCGCTCGACATGATGCTGGCGGAAGAACTCGAGCAGCTGGGCCGTGAACTCGCCGACCTGGGTGTTGAGCGCCCTGAAGCGCGCGATCCGGCTCGGCACCGCCGGGGTCTGGTGCGTGAGGTTCAGGCCGAACATCACAAGCGGCACGCCCGACTCAAACACGACCCGGGCGGCGTGCGGGTCGCACAGGATGTTGAACTCGGCCGCCGGCGACCAGTTGCCGGTGTCCAGCGAGCCGCCCATCAGCACGATGCGCCTGAGGGCGGGCACGATCCTGGGCTCGAGCCGCATCGCCAAAGCGACGTTGGTCAGCGAGCCGGTCGGCACCAGCGTGACCTCCCCCGGGTGCGCAAGCACCTGCTCGATGATGAAGTGGACGGCGTGCTTGGCCTCCGGCCCGCGCGACGGCGTCGGCAGATGCGGGCCCTCGAGACCCGAGGCGCCGTGCACGGCCTCGGCGCTGACGCGTTCGCGCACGAGCGGCCGGTCGACGCCGGCGTAGATCTCCACGTCGCGGCCGACCACCTCGCGCACCACACAGGCGTTGCGCAACGTCCGGTCCAGGCTGACGTTGCCGTACACCACAGTCACGCCCAACACCTCGAGTTCCGAGCTGGCCAGCGCCAACATCATGGCGATGGCGTCGTCGTGCCCGGGGTCACAGTCCAGGATGATTTTCTCGGTCATGAACGGATTGTACCTGGAGAGCCCGAAGGATCAGACGAGCAACACATCGCGCTTACTCGATCCCGCACTGTTTTTCGCTCAGGGCCCACAGCCGGCGGGCCAGGTCGGCATCCTGTGCCTGAGCGCTGACACGCGCCGGTTTCTTCTCGGAGAAGTACCGGCCGCTGACGCCTTCGACGTCCGGTGAGGAGGCGAGGTAGATTGAGGTCGCGGCGCCTTGATCGGCCCGCATCCCGAGGCGCGTGACCACCGATACGATCGGGCTCAGCCAGCCCATGGTGCGGGTACCGAAGCCGGTGCGCACGAAGCCCGGATGCAGGCTGTTGGCCGTGACCCCGGTGCCCGCCAATCGACGGGCGAGCTCGACCGTGAAAAGGACGTTCGCCAGCTTCGACTGGCTGTATGCGCCGAAGGATGTATACCCGCCGTTCTTGTACTCAGGGTCCTCGATGCGCAGTGAGCCGCCCATATGCGCGGCCGACGAGACGCTGACGACACGCGCCGGGGTGCTGGCCTTGAGCCGCTCGAGCAGCAGGTTTGTCAGCAGAAAGTACGCCAGGTGGTTGACGGCCCAGGTGGTCTCGATGCCGTCGGCCGTCGTCGTGCGCGGGTCAAAAACGCCGCCGGCGTTGTTGACGAGGACGTCCAGGCGTGGATAGCGCGCGAGCACCTGGGCCGCCAGAGCCCGGATCGCGGCCTGAACGCTCAGATCCGCGATCAGCAGGTCGATCTTCTCGTTGTGGGTGTCCGCTTTGAGATCGGCCACGATCCGTTCACTTTTGGCGGTGTCGCGTCCAACCAGAACCAGGTGGGCGCCCTGACGGGCCAGGCCGCGCGCGGTTTCGAGCCCGATGCCGTTGGTGGCGCCGGTGATGAGGATGGTTTTGTTCTGCATCCGGAGAGCATAGCACGCCGCCGATGGCCGCACCCGCCTCGCATATGGTTGAGGTGAGTCCCAAACTTCAAGCGGGTGTCAACTGCTCTCGGCGATGCTGAACGTCAGCGGATAACCCGCCTGGCGGGCGATGGCGTGGGCGCGGCCGACGGCGTCTTTGGCGGCCTCGCGGGGCAGGGTGCAGACATAGGCCTGACCGCGGAAGTGCGCGGTCAGCATGATGCCCTCGGCCTTGATCGAGCCGATCCCGAAGACGGTGCGCAGTACGACTGTCACGAAATCCATCGGTGTGACGTCATCGTTGTGAATGATGACGTGCACGTCGCCGCCGGTGTCGTCGGCGACCACCCAGTCGAGGTCGCGTTCCGCCTCAATGTCGGGCTCTGCCAGAGGCAGCTCGGGCGCGGCGGTCATGGTGCCTCAGTGCTCGCCCCGCCAGCGCGGGTAGACGGCATCGCGCAGCCCGTCGCCGGAAAGGTTAAGGGCGGCCTCGGTCAGGAAGAAGGCGATGCCGGGGAAAAGCGAGAGCCAGGGATAGGGGGTGATGAACGTCCGACCCTCGTTGATCATCACGTCCCACTCGGGCGTCGGCGGTTGCGCACCCGAAGGGTGCGCGTCGGCGACTGATCGCATGGGGGGCAATTTCCCGAGGCCAGGAACATAGATACGATTATCTGGCGCGCGCCGGGGCGAGTCAATAAAACAAACCCGGCTCCACTCTTGGGCATCGGGCCATTGAAGGGAGTGCCGCTTTCCTGTATAATTGTCTGGCATTTGGCGGTGTAGCTCAGTGGCAGAGCAGGGGACTCATAAGCCCTTGGTCGGTAGTTCAAATCTACTCGCCGCCACCTTGACGGCCCTCAACAGATCTGTTGGGGGCCGTTTCTGTTTGTCCCGTCGCAGCCTTGCGTCCAGCGCATTTGCACCTAAACCCACGATTTTGCTCACCTATTGCGAGTGACATAATTCACTCGAGTTCTGAATTGACAGGGCGGATAATGTCGGCCAGGTTACCTGAGTATAACGGTAGCCACGCGCAGCCCACCCATCCCCCGTTGGCCCTCTACGGCGCCGGTGGGCTGCAGAAACCGCCCCTCGGCCTGTGCCCCTGGTGCCTGTCGCGCGGTTTCGGGCGCTGGAGGTGCTTTTGATTGCGCTAGATGTCCTCAAGCTGAACCTTTGTACTCGCGAATCGGTGGGGTGGGTGTGAACGCTGAGTGATCGGTGCTGCAACGGTGGTGAGACTCCACCCACCAGACACCACTCTGCGCGCCCGGGACGTATTTCATGACTTCCGTAGAGTTGCTGCGCCAGTATCCGTTCTTTCATGCCTTTGACGAGGCAGCGCTTCCGATGGTTGCCTTGGCGACGGTGGAGATCCAATGTGCGCCGGGCGAGGTGTTGTTCGAATGTGATCGACCGGCTCAAGCGCTCTACCTGCTGATGAGCGGTGCCCTCGAACTGTGGATCGATGCGACCGATCGCAACGGATATCGCCGTTTTGTGCCAGTCGGGGAGATCCGCAAGGGCGAAGTGGCTGGCATCTCCGCGCTGGTCCCGCCTTACGTCTACACGGCGACCGGGCAGGTCACGGCGTCCAGCACTCTGTTGAAGATCGACGCCCAGGCACTGCGCGATCTCTCCGAAAGCGACCCGCGTCTGGACTCGGCCCTCATGCACATCGTGGCTCAGGCGACGATGCGTCGCGTGCACGATGCCCGAACGCAGCTGCTGAGCGTGCGCAAGTAGGCAGACCTGACGATTCTGCGACCGGGTCCGGGCGCTATCACATTGCCCGCCCGCGAACCCGTGAGTTTGCTCACGTGGCGCTCGTGACAATGATCACTCTCTACC
Organism: Anaerolineales bacterium; assembly: GCA_016789175.1. Taxonomy (GTDB): domain Bacteria; phylum Chloroflexota; class Anaerolineae; order Anaerolineales; family UBA6663; genus UBA6663. Next base: position 16,538 of record JAEURK010000211.1, on the reverse strand, counting down.
GGCTATCCCTCGGCCTTTAATATGGACTAACTCGTCCAAATAATCGGGAATCATCACAGTCCGGCGCGCCGGCGAGGTCTCCTCGTCACGGTCGTCCCCGGATTGTGCTGGCCGCCAGCACCGGCGGCACCCCCGCCCTCACGGGCGTCGGCGCCTCGGCGTACCTCGCGGCTGTCATCGCAGGAGGTGTGTCTTGTCTGCGACCGACGTCTCTCCCGCCGAACCTAATCACAACTTGAGATTCCTGGAGGAAGTCAGCGCCGCGACCGCCGGTGTCTCGCGCCTGGAGATGTGCATCCAATGCGGCACATGCGGCGGCTCCTGTCCGTCCGCGGCCGATATGGATCACACGCCGCGCATGCTCTTCGCCATGATCCGGGCGGGAATGCGGGAGGAGGCGCTCCGCAGCAACACGCCCTGGATCTGCGTGTCTTGCTACCACTGCGTCGTTCGCTGCCCGCAGGGCGTCCATATTGCCGACGTCATGTACACGCTCAAGGGCATGGCGGTGCGGGCCAAGCTCTATCGCGACGCCAAAGCGCCCGAGTTCTCACAGACCTTTGTCGACGCGATCGAAAGCTACGGACGCAGTTTTGAGTTCGGCCTGGCCACCCGACACTACCTCAGGCACTTCCCGCTGCGATTGCCGGGCATGGCGCCGATGGGGCTCGGCTTGCTGACCAAGCAACGCATGTCCATGACGCCCCACCGCATCGACGGCATCGACCAGCTGAAGGCCATCCTGGATCGCGCCAAGGGACTGGAGCTGACGTCATGACGCAATACCTCTTCTACCCGGGGTGTGCCATGGAAAGCAGCGCGCGGGCCTATGCCGCTTCGCTCGCGAGCGTGGCCAAGACACTGGACCTCGACCTGGCCGAGGTCAAAGACTGGAACTGCTGCGGCGCAACCGAGTACCTCGGGATCAACCTGATCCCGGCCTATGCCCTGATCGGCCGCAACCTGGCGTTGGCCGCCCAACAGGCCAAGCAGCAGAATGGCGCCGGCGCGCACACGCTGGTGGCCTCGTGCAGCGCCTGCTACCTCAACCTGGCCAAGGCCGATCACTACATGGCCGAACGGCCCGTGTTGGGCGACCGCGTCAACGAAGCGCTGGCGGCGGGCGGGCTGGGCTACAAACCCGGGACGCTGAAGATCCGACACCTGCTCGATGTGTTGATCAACGACATCGGCCTCGATAAGGTCCGCGAGAAGGTTACCCGGCCGCTGCACGGCCTACGGGTGGCCCCGTACCTCGGCTGCATGGTGCCGCGACCAGATTACGACAAGCGCTGGTCGGATTATGAGCAGCCCGATGAGCTCGACCGGTTGCTTCGCGCGCTCGGGGCCGAGGTGATCGATTTTCCGCTCAAGTCGGAGTGCTGCGGTGGGCACATGCCTCAGATCAGCCCGAACACGGCCTTTGAGCTGATCCGGCGGCTGCTACAGGGCGCGGATCAATACAAGGCGGACCTGATCGTCACGGTTTGCCCGATGTGCCAGATGAACCTGGACGCTTATCAGGACGAGACCAACCGGCACTTCCACACCCACTATCGCCTGCCAACCGTGTTCTTCACCCAGGTGATGGGGCTGGCCTTCGGGGCCGACCCCGAGGCGCTGGGCTTCGGCTCGGAGATCGTCGATGCCCGGCCCGCCCTGGGCCGGATCCAAACCACGCCCGTTGCCTCGGGGCCTGTCGGCGCCCGGCCGCGCGCGAAAGCCGAAGGCCTGCCGATGCCCGGACGTCGTCCGGAGGAGCGTGAGCGATGACGACGCAGCCGCAGGGTCCATCCCAATCCGAAGAGAAGATCGGCGTCTATGTCTGCCACTGCGGCAGCAACATCGCCGGGACGGTCGACGTGGCCGAAGTGCGCGAGTGGGCCGGGCAACGCCTGGCGGGGCGCGGCGTTACAGTTGCGCGCGACTACAAGTTCATGTGTTCGAGCCTCGGCCAGGAGTTGATCGAGAAGGACATCAAGGAGCAAGGCCTCAGCCGGGTGGTCGTCGCGGCCTGCTCGCCGCATCTCCATGAAGGCACGTTCCGCACCGCGTGTGGGCGCGCCGGGCTCAACCCCTATCTGTGTGAGTTGGTCTCGATCCGCGAGCAGGTCTCGTGGGTGCACACCGACAAGCACGCGGCTACCGACAAGGCCAAGGCCGTCGTCTCGGGCGGGGTCGAGCGCGTCCGGCATCATGTGCCGCTCGTGCCGCTGCGGGTGGCTATCCACCCGGACACGCTGGTGGTTGGTGGCGGGATCGCGGGCATCCAGGCAGCGCTCGAATTGGCCGACGCCGGCAAGAAGGTCTATCTGGTCGAACGTGACCCGTCGATCGGCGGCCACATGGCCCAGTTCGACAAGACCTTTCCGACCCTCGACTGCGCGGCCTGCATCCTGACCCCGCGCATGGTCTCGGCGGGCAATCACCCCAACATTACACTGCTGACCTGGAGCGAAGTCACCGAAGTCCACGGTTACGTCGGGAACTTCACGGTCAAGATCCGCCAGCGCGCCCGCCACGTCAAGACCGAACTGTGCACGGGCTGCGGCATCTGCCAGGAGAAGTGCCCGAAGAAGGTGATCGACGACGTCTACGAGGCCGGGCTGGGTTATCGCAAGGCCGTGTATACGCCGTTCCCGCAGGCGGTGCCCAAGTATCCGGTGATCGACGTCGAGAACTGCACCTACTTCCGCAAGGGCACCTGCCGGGCCTGCGAGAAACTCTGCCCGACCGGCGCCATCGATTTCGCCCAGAAGGATGAGGTGTTGACGGTCCAGGTCGGCAACATCATCCTGGCAACCGGCTATGACCTCTTCGACCCTCAACGGGTAACGCAATACGGCTACGGGCGGCTGGCCAACGTATTCACCAGCCTGGAGTTCGAACGGCTGACCAACGCGGCCGGTCCGACCAATGGCGCGATCGTGCTCCGCGACGGCAAGACCGTGCCCAAGTCGGTCGGCATCATCCACTGCGTCGGGAGCCGCGATCGCAACTTCAACAACTATTGCTCTGCGATCTGCTGCATGCAGAGTCTGAAGTTTGCGCACCTGGTCAAGGAGCGCACCGGGGCGACCGTCTACAACTTCTACATCGACATCCGCACGACGGCCAAGGCCTACGACGAGTTCTATCAGCGCGTGCTCGAGGAGGGCACGCTCTTCGTCCGGGGCCGGGTGGCCGAGGTGACCGATGCCGCGCGGCTGCCGGGCGAGGAAGGCAAGCTGATCCTTCAGGTCGAGGATACGCTGGCCGGCAAGCAGCGGCGGATCCCGGTCGACAAGGTCGTGCTCTCGGCCGGCCTCCAACCGCGTGCCGATGCCAAGGCGACGGCCCAGGTCTTTGGCCTGTCGTGTAGCGCTGATGGCTGGTTCATCGAGAAGCACCCCAAGCTCGATCCGGTGGCGACCATGACCGAGGGTGTGTTCATTGCCGGCTGCGTCAGCGGCCCGAAGGATATCCCGGCCAGTGTCGCACAGGGTTCGGCGGCCGCGGCGCGCGTGCTATCCACCATCGACAAAGGCGAGATCACGCTCGAGCCGGTGCGTGCGAGCATCAACGCCACCCAATGCTCGGGCTGTCGGATCTGCAACACGTTGTGCCCCTTTGGGGCGATCAGCTTCCTCGAGGCCGACCGGGTCTCGGAGGTCAATCCGGCGTTGTGTCAGGGCTGTGGCACCTGCGTGGCGGCCTGTCCGGCAGGCGCGATCAGCGGCACCGGCTTCAGCAACGACCAGGTACTGAGCCAGATCGAAGGTCTGTTGATGCTGAACGTGGCGTACGCGTAGGGGGTGGTGTGAGGAGAGAAGAGCGAGGAGCGAGGAGTGCCCTCCCTCCTCCCTCCTCCTACCTCTCCCCTCCAGGTTGGAGGCGGCATGGTCGATCAAGAACACTTCGAGCCCGTGATCATCGGGTTTACATGCAACTGGTGCAGTTATCGCGCGGCGGATCTGGCTGGGACGGCCCGGGTGAAATACCCGCCCAACATCCGGCTGATCCGGCTGATGTGTTCAGGGCGGCTGGATCCGACATTTGTGCTCAAAGCCCTGGCCGGCGGTGCCGACGGCGTGCTGATCACCGGATGTCACCCCGGCGAATGCCATTACCTCGAGCAGAACTACAAGGCGCTGCGCCGGTTCCTGCTGCTGCGACGGACGCTGGTCGCCATGGGGCTGGAGCCGGCCCGGGTGCGACTGGTGTGGGCCAGCGCGGCCGAGGGCGTCAAGCTGGCGCACGAGATCGAGACCATGGTCGCCGAAATCCGGGCGCTCGGCCCACTGCGTTGGGGTCACAATGGGACGGCGTCCGACAGCGCCCATGATACGCACGCCTACGCGATGGCGGGGCAGGAGGTCAGCCCATGAGCGTCAAAGGCTCCAAGCCCAAGTTCGCGATGTACTGGGCCTCGTCGTGCGGCGGCTGCGAGATCGCCGTGCTCAACACAGGGCTCAAGATCCTGGACGTCGACGCGGCCTTCGACGTGGCCTTCTGGCCGGTGGCCATGGACGCCAAGTACAAGGACGTCGAGGCCCTGCCGGACGGCGCGATCACGTTGACGTTGTTCAACGGCGGGATCCGCAACGACGAGAACGCTGCCATGGCGAAGCTGCTGCGGCGCAAGTCGCAGATCCTGGTGGCCTTCGGGTCATGCGCGACCGAGGGGTGCATTCCAGGGTTGGCCAACCTGAGCCCGGCCCGCGAGGTCTTTGACACGGCCTATGGCACAGTCACCACCGAAAATCCGAAAGGTGTGCGCCCGCAGCCCGAGACGCGGGTGCCCGAAGGGGTACTGCACATCCCGGTCTTCTCCCCGACCGTGCGCACGCTCGAGCAAGTCGTGCCGGTCGACTACTCCATGCCGGGTTGTCCGCCGGAGTCGCACCAGATCGCGATGGTGATCGACCTGGTGATCCAGGCTTTGCAGGGCAAGGCCCAGCTGCCGCCGAAGGGCGCGACGATCGGGGCCGGCGCCTCGACCGTGTGCGACGAGTGCCCGCGCCAGCGCAACGTCAAGAAGATCACCAAGTTCGTGCGGATCCAGGAGCTCGAGTCCGTCGACCCGAATCTGTGTCTGCTCGAGCAAGGCATCCCGTGCAACGGGCCGGCGATCCGCAACGGCTGTGGCGCGCTCTGCCCGCGGGCGGGCGCGCAGTGTATCGGCTGCTACGGCCCGGCCGAGGGCGTGGTCGACAACGGGGCGCGGCTGATCACGGCTTTCGCTTCTGTGGTTGATAGCAACGACCCGGTCGAGATCGAGCGCATCCTCGACGGCATCCCGGACCCGGCCGGCCAGTTCTACCGCTTCAACCTGGCCGGGTCGCTGTTGCATGCCAGTCGAGCAGTCAGGTAGTCAAGAGTCAGGTCGTCGGGTCGCGTGGTGATCTGGTAGCGGACTACCGGACCGCCAGACAACCCGACCAAAGGACTACCCGACCAAAGGACTAAAGCTATGACCCGATTGACCATTGACCCGATCACGCGCCTCGAAGGCCATGGCAAGATCGAGATCTTTCTGGATGATGATGGCAACGTCGCCAACACCTATTTCCAGATCCCGGAGCTGAGGGGGTTTGAACGGTTTTGCATCGGGCGGCCGGTCGAAGAAATGCCGCTGCTGACGAACCGGATCTGCGGTGTGTGCCCCGAGGCGCATCACATGGCCGCCGCGAAGGCAGCCGACGCGGTCTATGGCATCGAGCCGCCGCCGGCAGCCAAGAAGCTGCGCGAGCTGTTGTACAGCGGCTTCTACTTCACCGACCACACCACGCACTTCTACGCATTGGGCGGGCCTGACTTCGTGATGGGGCCGGATGCTCCAGTGGCTGAGCGCAACATCCTGGGCGTGATCCACAAGGTCGGTCTTGAGATCGGCGGCAAGGTGATCCAGGCGCGCCAATATGGGCATCGCATCGTCGAACTGATCGGCGGACGCAAGGTGCACCCGTGCACGTCGATCCCGGGTGGCCTCACCAAGGCGCTCAAGGAGCCTGAACGGGCTGAGATCGAGAAGATGGGGCGGTGGGCGATCGAGTTCGCGCAGTTCAGCCTGAAGCTGTTCGACGACATCGTGTTGGGGAATCCGGCCTATGTGGACCTGATCCTGGGGGACATCTACGCCCATCGCACGTACTCGATCGGGCTGGTGGACGCCAACAACAAGGTCAACTTCTACGATGGACGGGTGAGCGTAGTCGACCCGGAGGGCGCGCGGATCGGCTTCTATACGCCCGCCGAGTACACCGAGTGGATCGCCGAGCGCGTCGAGCCGTGGACCTACCTCAAGTTCCCGTACCTCAAGAAGATCGGCTGGAAGGGCTTCGTCGACGGCAAGGAGTCGGGCGTGTATACCTCGACGCCGCTCTCCCGCCTGAACGCCAGCGAGGGTATGGCCACACCGCTCGCGCAGGAAGCTTATGAACGCTTCTTCAGCGTGCTCGGGGGGAAGCCGGTCCATCAGCGGCTGGCCATCCACTGGGCCCGGCTGGTCGAGTTGCTGTACGCGGCCGAGCGAATCGTTGAGCTGGCTACCGACCCCGAAATTACGTCGCCCAGGGTGCACGCGGTGCCGACGGCGACGCCGACCGAGGGCATCGGCATCGTCGAGGCCCCACGCGGGCTGCTGACGCACCACTACGTCACCGACGAACGCGGCCTGCTCAAGCGGGTCAACCTGATCGTGGGCACCACCAACAACTATGCGGCGATGAGCATGTCGATCAAAAAGGCGGCCCAGGCCTTCATCCACCAGGGCGTGGTGGTCACCGAGGGCATCCTCAACCGCGTCGAGATGGCCTTCCGCCCGTATGACCCGTGCTTCGGTTGCGCCACGCACGCTCTGCCGGGTGAGATGCCGTTGGTGCTCACGGTGCGGGATGCGCAGGGCACTGTGGTGCGGCGGGTGAGGAACTGCTGATGGAGGGGCTGGTCGTGCCGGGCGAAGTCAGAGGCGAGTCGCCGATCGATACGACACGAGTCGATACGCTGGTGGTTGGATTGGGCAACCCGATTTTGGGCGACGACGGCGTTGGATGGCAAGTGGTCGCCGAGGTCGAGCGCCGGCTGAAACGCGTGGGCTCCGAGTTGGGCGCAGTCGATCTGTGCGGCTCTCCACATTCTCTGGCCACGACCTGCCTTTCGCTGGGTGGCCTGAGCCTGATGGAGCATCTGATCGGATGCCGGCGCGCGATTATCGTGGACGCGGTGCGCGGGGGCGGGCCGGTCGGATCGATCTGCGTCCTACCGCTTGAGGATTTCCCCGAGGCCCGGTGCAGCCACGTGGCTTCGGCGCACGATGCGGCACTATCGACCGCGCTCAACCTGGGGCGCGGTCTGGGGGCCGTACTCCCGGAGCGGGTCTGGATCGTAGGGATTGTGGCCGAGTGTTTGGACGAGTTTAGCGAGCAGTTGAGCCCGGCGGTGGCCGCAGCTGTATCCAGGGCCGCGCAGCGCGTGCTCGAGCTCCTTGCCGAGGAGGCGTAGTCCTATGGTGTCACCTGAGCTGCTTCGACGCTATCCATTCTTCAGTGTCTTCGATGACGCTGCCCTGAGCGCCGTTGCGATGGCCACCGATGAAGTGCGCTGCGCGCCCGGCGACGTGCTCTTCGAAGCCGATATGCCCGCCCTGTATTTGTACCTCCTGTTGGAGGGGACTCTCGAACTGGCGATCGTGGCGGCCGATCGGCATGGCCAGGGGATGCGCAAGTTGTTCAACGCGGGCGAAGTTGACCCGGGTGAGGTCGCGGGCATCTCGGCCCTGGTCGCGCCGTGTCTGTATACGGCGACCGGCCAGATCACTGCGCCCAGCCGCCTGCTACGGATCGAAGCGCAAGTACTGCGTGAATTGAGCGCCGCTGATCCGCGTCTCGACTCGGCCCTGATGCATGCCGTCGCGCAGACGACGATGCGGCGTCTACATGACACCCGGGTCCAATTGCTGGCGGCGCGCACTTAGTGGCTAGCCGAGCGGGTTCCACAGCCAGGCGAGCGCCAGGGCGAACACGACCGCCAGCGCGCCGAGCGCCACGAAGAATACGCTCAGTTCAGTGGTCTCGTGCCGTGTGATGAGGTGGGTGGGCAGGTTCTGAAAGACCTCCTGCAATTCACGCGCGCTGGTGGCCTCGTAGTATTCACCGCCTGTCATTGCCGAGACCTCCTTCAGCGTCGCTTCGTCGATGCCGCGCCGAAAACCGCCGCCGCCACCGCCGCCGCCGCCAAACGGGCCCGCCCCAAAGCCGCCGCCGAAGCCGCTGGCAAAACCATCGCCGCAATCCATGGGAGACTGGTTATTGGCGGTGCCGTACCCGATCGTGTACACGCGCAGGCCGCGATCGGCGGCCTGCTGGGCGGCGTCGAGCGGGGTCGGTCCGGAGTTGCTGACGCCATCGGTGAGCACCACGATGATGTCGGGCGCGTAGGCTCCGCGGGCCACGGGCGCCGCGAGCGGTGCTTCGCCCGGGCCGGTGCTCGGCGCGACGCCCGGGTCGATCTCGGCGATCGTATCGATCGATTTGAGGATCGCAGCGCCGATGGCGGTGCGCCGGGCCGGGATCAGGCTGTTGATCGCGTCCTCCAACATCTCCTGGTCGGAAGTGGGTGCCTGGATCATTTCGGCCAGCCCCGCGAACGCCACGATCGCGATCTGGTTGGTTGCGCCTTGCTGATCGACGAAGACGCGCGCGGCATCCTTGGCCGCTTCGAGCCGATTGGGCGAGATGTCGGTCGAGCACATGCTGCGCGAGACGTCCATGGCCAATACGATCGTTGTGCGTCCGGCCGGCACGCTGATCACAGCCACCGGGCGGCTGGCCGCGACGACCAGGCTCGACAGCGCCAATAGAAACAGCGCGAAGGGCAGGTGCCGGCGCCAGCGCGATTGGGTGCCCACGGCCGCCCGCACGAGTGAGAGGCTCGAGAAGCGCACCGTGAAGCGGCGCCGCCGGCGCAGGATCCAGACGTACGTGGCGATCAGCGCCGGCACCAGCACCAGGAGCAGCAGTGACGTGGGCCAAAGCAGGTCCATGGGTCAATTCCTTTGAGACGGTCGGCCGCGCCGGGCGGTCTTTACGGCAAACGGCTGAACCACCACAGCGAGATCGCGCCGCCGCTGAGGAGCAGGGCGATCCCGAGCCCGGCCAGTAGCGCCGTGACTTCGAGCGACTGCTCGCGCACGACCAGCTGCGGCTGCAGACCGCTGTAAATTGTCTGGAGCTGTTCTTCGTCGGCCGCGTTGAAATACTGGCCGCCGGTCAGGTCGGCCATTCGCTGCAGCAGCGGCTCGTTGAGCTGTGTGAAAACCGTGAAGCCGTTGACGGTCAGGGTAGTGCCGGTCGGGCTGCCCACGCCGATGGTGTAGATGCGCACGCCGCGGTCGGCCGCGGCTTGCGCCACGTCCAACGGCTCCGGGCGCGCGTTGTTTTCACCGTCGCTGAGCAGCACGATCACGGCCGGCGCGAACGTCCCGGCCGGCACCGCGGTCGGCGGTGCCGGCGGCGCCTGGGTCAGGTCGCTGAGCTGCAATTCTTGAGGCTGGTCGGCTGCGAAGATGGTCTCGAGCGCGGCGGCCAGTCCACCGCCGATGGCGGTGCCGCGGTTGGGCGCCAGACGCCCGATGGCCGCCAGCACGGCCGCCTGATCTTCGGTCGGCGCCTGCACGGCCAGGCCGCCGTCGCTGAAGGCCACCACCCCGATCTGCACGGTCGGGGGTTGGCCCTGCACGAAGGTGGTCGCCGCCGCTTTGGCCGCCTCCATGCGGGTCGGCTCGAAGTCCTCGGCCGCCATACTCCCGCTGACGTCGAAGACCAGCATGACCGTGCCCTCGACCCGGGGCAGGCTGACCACGGCCTGTGGCCGGGCCAACGCAAAGACCAGGACCGTCAGGCCAAAGAGAAAGAACAGCGCCGGCACATGCCGGCGCCATCCGACGCCGGTGCCGGAGGCGGTCTGCACTAGGCCCAGGCTGCCGTAGCGCGCGGCGGCTTGCCGACGTCGGCGTTGCAGTTGCAGGTAAAACACGACCCCGAGCGGTACCAGCACCAGCGCCGCGAGCATGAACGGCCAGATGAACGACATGCGTCAGCGCCTCCGGTTCTCGCGCAGCGAAGCGAATCGCACGATGGCCCGCACCAGATCCTCCTCGGTCGAGAGCGTCAACGCGTCGACGCCGGCGCGCTTGAAGGCTTCATTCAACGCGGTTTCGCGCTGCTGGGCCGCTTCGGCATAGCGCCGTCGGAAAGCCCGGTCATGCGTGTCGACGTACAGCTGCTCGCCGGTCTCGGCGTCTTCGAGCCAGAGCGGGCCGACATCCGGCAGCTCGACCTCGCGCGGGTCCCACAACCGCACCGCCAGCACTTCATGGCGCCGGTTGAGCAGGCTCAGCCGGCGCTCCCAACCCGGCGCGCTGATGAAGTCCGAAACCACGAAGATCAGCGAGCGCCGCTTGATCGTCGCCAGCCCGGCGTGCAGCAGGGCGCCCAGGTCGGTGAAGGGCGCCCGTGTCTGGCGCGGCTGCTGGAGCAACTCGTGGATCAGGCGCAGCACGTGCAGGCGTCCGCCACGCGCCGGCAGCACCCGATCGATGTTGCCCGAGTAGAAGATGCTGCCGACGCGGTTGCCGTGCCGGGTGAGCAGCCGCGCCGTGGACGCGACGAAGTCGACCAGCTGGTTGCGCTTCTGGGTCCTCAGCGTGCCGAAGTCCACCGACGGGCTCAGGTCGAGCAGGAACCAGGCCGTGATCTCGCGATCCTCGGTGTACTGGCGGATGTAAGGCGTGTCCATCCGCGCTGTGACGTTCCAATCGATATAGCGGATGTCGTCTTCGGGTTGGTACTCCCGCAGATCCGCGAAGTCGACGCCGTAGCCGTAGAACAGGCTGCGATAGTCGCCCTGGAGCAGGCCGTCGAGCCGGCGCACGACCTGCCAATCGATGCGCTGCAGAATGCGCTCGGCGGTCGGCGTGACCTCAGGCAACGCGGGCGTTGATATGCTCATGCAACGGCACCACGGGAACCGCGATCCGGCCCATCAACTTCTTGAGCAGATCGTCGGCTGAGACGTTGTCGGAAAGCGCTTCGTACGAGAGCACCAGGCGATGGCGCAGGACGTCGTAGGCCATATCGAGCACGTCCTCGGGCAGGGCGTACGCTCGTCCGCGCACGTAGGCCAACGCCCGCGCGGTGAGGATCAGGTTGATCGATGCTCGCGGGCTGGCGCCGAAGGTGATGTAGTGCGCGCTGTCCTTGAGCCCGATTGCGGCCGGGTCGCGGGTCGCGCCGACCAGTTTGACAGCGTACTCGATCAGGGCCGGGTCGACGTAGACCTTGTCGGCCTCGGCCTGCAGCGCGACCAGCTGGTCGGTGGTCAGCACTTTTTGCACGGCCTGCAGCGCGCCGGTCATGCGCTCGACGATCACGAACTCCTCGGTCGGGGTCGGGTAGCCGACGAGCACCTTGAGCATGAAGCGGTCGACCTGGGCCTCCGGCAACGGATAGGTGCCCTCGGTTTCGATCGGGTTTTGGGTGGCGAGCACCAGGAACGGGTTGGGCACCTTGTAGGTCTCGCGCCCGATCGTCACCTGACGCTCCTGCATGACCTCGAGCAGCGCGCTCTGCACTTTGGCCGGCGCGCGGTTGATCTCGTCGGCCAGGAGCAGGTTGGTGAAGACCGGGCCGAGCGCGGTGTTGAACTCGCCGGTCTTCTGGTTGTAGATGCGCGTGCCAACCAGATCGGCCGGCACCAGGTCGGGTGTGAACTGGATGCGCCGGAACTCGCCGCCGATCGACTCGGCCAGGGTCTTGATCGCCATGGTCTTGGCCAGGCCCGGCACGCCCTCGACCAGGATGTGCCCGCGCGCGAGCAGCGCTACCACCATGCGCTCGAGCAGGTGATCCTGCCCGACGATCACCTTCTTGACCTCGTACAGCACGCGCTCCATCGGCGCGCGGTTCCTCTGTTCGGAATGTCGATCCATGTGCGAGCTCCTGGTGCGTAGACCGCGGATGTCAGACCGCGGTTAGTTGTGAAGAGGGCGACGGTCTCGCCCCACGCCGGGCGTTCGCGCGGTGGGGTGCGGCCCGCCGCCTTCGATCAATACGGCGGCAACCCGGCGGCGCCGCCGGCGACATTGATCGGCACGGCGAAGCCGATGCCGATGAAGACTTCCTGCTCGGTCGGGTTGATGATGCCGGTGACGATGCCGACCACCTGGCCGGCGCGGTTGAGCAGGGGGCCGCCGGAATTGCCCGGGTTGATCGCGGCATCGACCTGGATCATGCCCTCGATGGGCTCGGCGTCTTCACGCTCGAAGACGCGGTCGAAACCCGAGATCACGCCGGTGCTCATCGAGCCATACAGGCCGAACGGGTTGCCGACCACATAGGCGTCATCGCCCACGTTGAGCGCCCCCGGGCTGCCGAGCACGGCCGGGAAGATCTGAGCGGGCGGAATCAGGGCCTGCAGCACCGCGATGTCGTTCTCGGGTTGATCGGCCACGATCTGGGCCGGCGACTGGGTGCCGTCCGCGAAAGTGACGACGATCTCGTCGGCGCCAGCGACCACGTGCAGGCTGGTCAGGATGTCGCCGGCGTCGTCGACCACCACGCCGCTGCCAAGCGAGTTGGAGTCCTCACCGTCCGTGACACGATGGGTCTGGATCAATACCAGTGACGGCTGGATAACGGCGTAGACCTGCGCGGCGCGGGCCGGCGGCGGTGTGGCCGACGCCATCGCGGCGGCGACGGCGTCATTGACGTCGCGCGCAGTGAGCGGCGCCGGCGGGGGGAAGACGATGTTGTAGAGGGCCAGGCCGGCGAAGGCCATCAGCGCGCCGAACACGTACGGCGCCGCGCGGCGCCCGGCGCGGACGACCGCCTGGACGCGCGGCGTGCGAAACGGACGCGACCACCACGGGCTGGGAGCCAAGGGTGTTTCAGCCAAGCAATGTCCTCGCGCGAATGGCACGTGCCGCGGGCGCGGCGGATGGTGTGGCCGAGGCAATCCCAGCCACCCGTTGTCTAACCAAAGGTACGTCGAACTGGTTGTATGCGAACAAGGTAAATCTGCTCTGAGAAGGATGTTCAGATCGATTTAGCGAACGCGACCGCGGGCGGTCACCGCCCAGACGGTGTCAACCGCCTGGTGCCGCAGCCCAACCAACTCGTCGGCCAGATTGACGACCGGACAGCAGTGGTTGGGGATCACGGTGACGATCTCGCCGATCTCGGGCCGGCGTGGGCAGGCCGTGAAGTCGACGTGGCCGTGTTCTTCCGACAGACCCGTGATCCGGGCGTCCGGATACTCACGGATGTAGCCAAAGCCCTCGAGGCCAAGTGTGTCGCTCGAGAGCACCTTGCTGCCCGCATCGAGGACGCCGCGCTCGCGGGTCGGCCGGCTGACGACCGTCGTCCGGACGCCGAACGCGCAGTGCTCGAGCGGCACGGCGCCGGCCGTCATCAGGCTGCGGTCTCCGAACAGGTACATGCCGGCGCGGTGTTCGGTCAACGCGCGGTGCGTGTGCGCCTCCCACATGCAGGCCGAGCCGCCGCCGCTGACGCGCTCGATCGGGAGTTCGCCGCCCAGCAACGCGCGCGTGGCCCCTACGAAGTCGTCGAGCTCGGGCCGATTCGGGTAAGTCATCAGGCCGCCGAAGCGCAGGCCCGGGAGACGCGCGATGACGCGGGCCAGATCGGCAGCCTCCTGCGGTGACTGCACGCCGCAGCGGCGCGCACCCATGTCACACTCAACCAGGATTGTCAGTTCGCGTCCGGCCTGTTGCGCGGCGCTGGAGAGTCCCCTGGCGACGACGGCCGAGTCGGTTGTTAAGCTCAGGCTGACGGCCTTAAGCAGCTGACTCAGGCGATCGAGCTTGGCTGCGCCCACCAGGTTGTAGGGCAGAAAGATGTCGGTAAGGCCGGCCTCCGCCATCACCTCGACCTCGCCCAGCTTTTGGCACGTGATCCCGACCGCGCCCAGCGCGACCTGGCGGCGCGCGAGGGCCGGGATCTTGTGGGTCTTGATGTGCGGGCGATTGGCCAGGCCGTGTTGATCTAAATAGGTCTGGAGTCGAGCGAGATTGGCCTCCATCAGGTCAAGGTCGACGAAGACGTAGGGAGTGTCGAGTGTAGGCATGCGGGGGATTCTACGCTGAGAGGGTGCCTATCCCCAACAGGGCAATCGCATCGTGTTGGGCCCTCGGTCTTCTGCCGCGGATTGCGCGGATGACGCGGATTGTGGAAACACACACCCTATCTGCGAAATCCGCGCAATCCGCACCAAAACATGCCAGGATTGGTTTTGATGCGATTGCCCTGCTATCCCCAACCCCTTCCCACGCATCAGCGTTCAAAGTTGAGAAGCCTCGGCCCCTGGCGCGGATCCGAGGAAGGGGTGATTGGCGCGAGATCGTGGGCCGCACAGCGCCCCTGTGGTGCGCCTGATGGGCGGCAACCGCGCCGGTGTCTTTCGGCGAGACCTCTCTCGCTGGCGAATCGTCCAGGAGGGGTTGGGGAGGCTTCCCCGACCGGCCTGTGATAAAGTGGCCCCACCTCAAGCGGCGTCTGAGCCGCGACTTTCGGAGAGGCACATGCCCAAAACCCCGGTGTTCTTCAGCCATGACGGTGGCGTCGATGACTATCTGTCGATCCTGCTTCTGATGAGTATGGACGACGTCGACGTCCTCGGGATCGCGGTCACCGAGGCCGACTGCTTCGGCCTGCCGGCGGTCAATGCCACCCGCAAGATCCTGGATCTGATGGGCCGTAGTGACGTGCCGGTCTCGCTCAGTTCGTCCCGTGCCCTGAACCCGTTTCCGCGCGATTTTCGGCTGAGCTCGTACTCCATCGATTTGTTCCCGATCCTTAACACTCGCGACACGATCAAGACGCCGCGCCTGGACGTGGACGCTCAACACGCCATCATTACGGCCCTGCAGGCAGCGCCCGGCCCCGTGACCTTCCTGGAGACCGGCCCGCTCACGACGCTGGCCGAAGCGCTGACGCTCGACCCGTCGATCGCACGCAAGATCGACAAAATCCTGTGGATGGGTGGCGCCCTCAATGTGCCCGGCAACGTGTCCTGGCGGTATGAGCCCGGTCACGACGGCAGTGCCGAGTGGAATGTCTTCTGGGATCCGATCAGCGCGGCCCGCATCTGGGAAACCGACATCCCGCTCGTGATCTGCCCGCTCGACATCACCAACAATGTGGCGATCACGCCCGACTTCATCCACGCGCTCAGCCGCCAACGCCAGTACCCGATTTCGGACCTGGCCGGCCTGTGCTATTCCCTGGTCGCGTATCGGCCCTATTACTGCTGGGATGTGCTGACCACGGCCTACCTCGGTCGCCCCGACCTCTTCACGCTCCGAACGTGGGAGACCGAACTGATCGCCACCGGCCCAAGCCAGGGTCGGACCGCCGCTAAGCCGGGCGGTCGCGTCATCCAGGCGATGGATACCGTCGACGTGGACGCGTTCTTCGCCTACTTCCTCAAGCAGATGGCGCGCTAACCCAAGGAGCCTGTCATGGAGAGCGGCAAGGTCACGGTTATCGGCAGTTACCTGGTCGGCCTGACGCTGCGCGCCGATCGTTTTCCGGTCAGAGGCGAGACCCTCATCGGGCGCGACTTCGATCAGGGGCCCGGGGGCAAAGGCAGCAACCAGGCCGTACAGATCGCGCGCCTCGGCGGCGACGTCGAGTTCGTCGGCCTGGTCGGCACGGACGGTTTCGGCGATGGCGCGGTGCAGTTGTATGCCGATGAAGCCGTGCGAACGACGTATCTCGCGCGCACGCCCGACCGCAACACCGGGCTCGGATTCATCGTGCTCGACGCGGCTGGAGACAACTTCATCATCCTGGATCTGGGGGCCAATGCCTTGTTCGCGCCCGCGCATGTCGATCGCGCGGCCGAACGGATCCGGGAGAGCCAGGTGGTCATCGCCCAGCTCGAGATCCCGCTGGCAACCGCTCTGCACGGGCTAAGTCTGGGCCACCGCGCCGGAGCCATCTCGATCCTCAACCCGGCGCCGGCCGCGCCCGTGCCGCCCGAGGCCTTCGCCGATATCGACATCGTAACGCCCAATAACAGCGAACTGCGCATCCTGCTCGGCCGTCGGCCGGACGACCCGGTCGATTCAAAGGACCTGTGCGCCGAACTGCTCCGACTCGGCGTGCGCACGATCGTGCTGACGCAGGGCGAGCAGGGCGCGCTGATCGTGCGGGCCGACGGCGCCCTGCACGTGCCCTCGCATCGGGTCGACGTGGTCGACACAACCGGCGCCGGTGATGCCTTCAACGGGACCCTGGCGACTAGCCTGGCTGCCGGCGCGACGCTCGAGGCCGCCGTGCAACGCGCGGTCGGGGCCGGTGCGCTGGCCTGCACGCGCCTCGGCGTCGTGCCATCTTTGCCGCGGCTGGCCGAGCTGGATGCTTTGCTGTCGCACTGATTCAGACGCGAATTTCGCGAACGGAATGGTCGGGTTCGCAACAACGCGGGTGTCGATCAAGCTGCTCATTCGCGCAAGCTGCAAAACTCGCGGCAAGAAC
>JAEURK010000271.1 GCA_016789175.1 Anaerolineales bacterium | reverse complement strand
AAGTAGCGCAGACAGCCGCTCGAGATGCGACGTAGCAACCCGGGCGGCGTGGGCGCGATCCCCAACCGATGGCCGATCTGAAACGCGACGGTGGCCGCAAAACGGCCCTGCAGCGACCGACCCCAGGCGACGTACGAGCCGTTGGCCCCGAAGAAATAGGGGAAGCGATCGAGGAAGGCGCCGGCGCGCTTCAACACCAGTGCGCGATGGTCGGGGCGGCGCTCGCCATCCATCCAGGCCCACAACAGATAGTGGCAGCCGAACATCCAGGCGTTGTAGAGGTCGAATTCGTCCCCGTCGCCATCGGCGTACCAGCCGTCGCCGCGATAGAAGGCCGCCATCTGCGCCAGGCGTTCATCGATCTCGGGTTCGGAGGCCGGATAGCCCAGCTTCAACCGGGTCACCTGGGCCATGGCCGGGAACAGGATCCAGTTGTCGGGCCAGGTGGCTTTGCCATCCACCTGGGTCAGCCAGTCGATCACACGCGCGCGCTCGGCCTCGGTGAGCCGGTCGAACACGCGCCGCCGGCTCAGCCAGACCATCACCGCCAGGCTCGACGCCTCGACCAGGCGCTGGTCCATGTGATCGATGTCGCCCCAGTAGGTGTCGGGCCTGGCGGGGTCGAGGCCTTCGCGCAGGGCCGCGCTCATCAAGGCTTCGAGGTCGAGCGTGCGGCCTTGAAACGTGAGGCCGGCCGGGTTGGCCGGGTTGCTCAACCAGGCGCCCCAGCCGACGCCGATGCGGGCGAAGGCTTCGAGCGCGTCGACGGAGTCGGGTCGATCGCAGCGGTCGTCCGGAAACAGCGCCCGCGCCATCGAGCCCTGGCGCTCGGCGGCCAGCACATAGCCGTACGTCAGCCGGGCGAGCACAGCTTCCCAGTGTGCGCGGGTCCAGCCGGTATAGGGCGACAGCGTGTCGTCGAGCGGAGGCAGCCACTCAGTCATGAAAGGAGCGATTCAGCAAACCAGACCGATTCGATTCGGGACGCAGTGGCCTCACTGCGTTTCGAAGCGTCGATAGTGAGCGAGGGCCGGGTCGCCGAGCTGCGAGATGACGCCCTCTCGAACAAAACGATCCTTGCAACGCTTCAACGCCACGGGATCCAGCGTGACCCCCAGCCCCGGTCCGTCGGGGATCGGCACGCGATTGGCGCGCGGCTGGATCAGCGCCGCCGTCACATCGTCGGCGTACCAGCGCAACAACGACTGCCCCGGCTGCGAGAGATATGGCAGCGCGGCCGCCAGTTGCATGTACGCGGCCGTGCCCACCGCCGTCTCGCCGCTGTAGAACCAGAACCCCACGCCCAGCGCCTCACAGGCCGAGACGAACTTCAGCGTCTCGCGCAGGCCGCCGAGCGCTGTCACGTTCAGCACGAAGGTATCGGGCACGCCCAGCTCGACCGCCAGCCGCAGATCCGGGCGGTGGCTCGAGAACGGGATGGCGCTGTGCTGCCGCAGTTTGGCCATATCGAAGAAGGTCGCGGCCGGATCTTCGATGTTGGCGATGTTGTACGGCTCGAGCCGGGCCAGCGCCCTGCGCGCCGTGTTCAAGGGCCAGGCGTAATTCGCATCGAGGCGCAAGGTCGCGTCGGGGCCGATCGCCGCCCGCACCTCGCGGACCATGGCGATCTCGGCCTCCAGGTCGAGTACGCCGACCTTGCCCTCGAACAGGGTCGAGCCGTGCGTCTCGCGCATCCGGGCGCAATAGCGCGCCACGTCGAGCGGCGTGGCCTCGCCCGCCTCGTGGGCGCCGGGCAGGCGCAATGCGAAGTACTCGGAGAAGCCGATCTCGCGCCGCACCGGCCCGCCCCACAGGGCATACACCGGCACGCCGAGCGCCTTGCCTTTGAGGTCCCACAATGCGATCTCGACGCCGCCAAAGGCCCGGACCAGGCCGGCGTCGTGCGTGTTGTGCAGCGTGCGGATCTCGGGCAGGCAGCGGCGCTCGCAGTCGTCGAGGTGCAACGGATCGACGCCGATCAGCCGCGGCGCGAATTCGCGCTCGACGATCTCGGCGTTTTCGACCGTGGCGACCTCGCCCAGACCGATCAGGCCCTCGTCGGTGTGGATCTCGACGATGCCCTTGGTCGCGCCGAAGTACACGCCCGATGCCCAGCGATAACCGGCGACGAGCGGGAGGTTGACGCGATGGACCTCGACCCGCGTGATCCGCATGGTCGGCGCTGTGCCTAGGCCGGACGCATCCGGTTGAGCACCTCGAGCATCAGTTGGACGTCATCGCCCATCACGGCGTCGGCGCCGAGTTCGATGCTCAGGACCAGGCTGGCCTCGTCGGTGGTCGACCACGACCAGACGGCCACGTCGACGGCGTGTAGCGCCTGCATGACCTCCGGGGTCAGCACCGTGTACTGGTGCTGCAGCACGGGGGCCGGGAAAGACTGCACCTGCCGGACCGCCTCGGGCGGATCGGCCGGCGCATCGTCGGGCAGGCGCTCGGGCGCCAGCAGGAGCTCCGGGCACTGCGCCAGGGCCAGTTTGAGCGCATCGTGGTTGTAGGCGCTCATGAACATCGTGTCGAGGACGTTGTGCTTCTGGAACAGGCCGAGCAGCGTCGTCGCGATGCGCTTCGACTCGGAGGCGTCGGCGCCCTTCACCTCGAAGCAGGCGTAGATGCCCGCCTCCTTGAAGAACAGCAACGTCTCCTCGGTCGACGAGATGCGTGTATCGGCGAACGCGGGGCTGAACTTGGCGCCCGCGTCGAGCCGCTGCACCTCGTCCCAGGTGGCAGCGCTGACGCGCCCGCGCCCGTTCGTCGTGCGATCGAGCGTCGAGTCGTGGATCATGACCAGCTGCCCGTCGGACGTGATGTTGACGTCGCACTCGATCATCTCGATGCCCATCTCGATCGCCTTGCGGTAGGCGACCTGGGTGTTCTCGGGATATGCGATCGAGTGGCCGCGGTGGGCCACCGACAACGGGCGGCTGCTGCGGATCCAAGGGTTCGGTGCCATGTTCGGAATGCGTCCTTTCGTGGGCGGGCTACGATTTGATCGCCCCGCTGAGGGTGAGCGTCTCGGCGAAATGGCAGGCGGCGAAACGCCCGGGATGAATCTCGCGCCACTCCGGCGCCTGTGCCTTGCAGATGTCCTTCGCGTACTGGCAGCGCGGGTGGAAGTGGCAGCCGGGCGGCGGGTTGGCCGGGCTGGGGATCTCGCCCTCCAGGATCTTGGGCTGCATCACCTCGTCCGGGTCGAGCGCCGGGATGGCCGACATCAACGCCTCGGTATACGGATGCAGCGGCTGGTAGAACAGATCGGCCGTCGGCGCCAGCTCGACGATCCGGCCGAGATACATGACGGCCACCCGATCGCTGACGTGCTCGACCACGCTCAGGTCATGGGCCACGAACAGATACGTCAGCCCGAGCTCCTGCTGCATGTCCATCAGCAGGTTGAGGATCTGGGCCTGGATCGACACATCGAGCGCCGAGACGGGCTCGTCGCACACGACGAACTCGGGTTGCACGACCAACGCCCGGGCGATGCCGATGCGCTGGCGTTGGCCGCCGCTAAAGGCGTGCGGATAGCGGCGCAGGTGCTCGAGGCTGAGCTGGCAGCGCCTGGCGGTCTCACGCACGCGATCGTCCACCTCCGCGCCCTGGGCGACGCCGCCGGCCACCAGGGGCTCGGCGATGATGTCGCGCACCGTCATACGCGGGTTGAGCGACGAGTAGGGATCCTGGAAGATCATCTGCGCATGGCGTCGAAACGCGCGCAGCTCCTCCTTGGAAAGTTTGGCCAGGTCGACGGCCTTCTCGTCCGACAGGCGAAAGATCACCTCGCCGCTGGTCGGGTCGTAGGCCCGCAGGATGGTGCGCCCGGCCGTGGTCTTGCCCGAACCGCTCTCGCCGACCAGGCCCAGGGTCTCGCCCCGCGTGATCTGAAAGCTCACGCCGTCGACGGCCTTGACCAGGCCGCCGCCCCGGCCCAGGAACCCCTGCCGCATATTGAAATGCTTGGCCAGGTTCCGCACTTCGAGGAGGATGGTAGGTGTGTCTGTCATCGTTAGGCTCACAGAGCGCCGTCGGCCGGCTCATGCAGTAAACACCGCACCATTTGGCTTTCGTCTATTTGCGTCTCGCCCGGCATCGCCTGGTCGCAGCGGCCCGCCATGAACCGGCTGCAGCGCGGGTGAAACGGGCAGCCCTTTGGGCGCGTGAACGGGCTCGGGATGCTGCCCTCGATCGCGA
>JAEURK010000219.1 GCA_016789175.1 Anaerolineales bacterium | reverse complement strand
CCTTTCATTCCCTTGTGTTTTTGTCAATCCAACCTGGATTAAATTCACCCCAGGGGCCCCACCAGCCCCCCCCACACCGGGTTCCGGCCCCGCCTCTTCGTTGTAGCCGATCAGTCGACCGGCTCGAGGTCCGCGTTATCGCAGGGTGCGCGCCCGACCTTGGCCATATCGTGCCAGACGCCGTCGACCTTGACCCGCACGACGTCGGCTGTGAAGTCGGTGACCGTCGAGCCGTGATTCTCGAACAGCGATGAGCCGACGGCGTAGATGTCGACCGGCACATCCAGTTTCTCGAAGCGCTGGATCTTCTCCGGCGTAAAACCACCTGACACCACGATTTTGACGTTCCGGCAGTACTCCTGGGCCCGGGCCCGCCAGGCCTCGGGGAGTTCCCAGCGTGTCCAGGCGTTGTCGAGCGCCTGGCGCACCAAAAAAACCAGGCGGGGGTTGACGCCCAGGTCGAGCTGCGTGTCGCCGAGCGGCGGCACGGAGATGTCGCGCAACGTTGCGCCGGTGTCGAGCCGGACGCCGTACAGGATGTAGCGGCGGGCTTCATCGCTCTGGCCCGCATCGCTGAGCGCCCTATAACGCGCGAACATGGCGTCAAGCGAGGCCAATGAATCACCGATGCAGTCGTTGTTGAAATCGACCAGCGCGATGCGCGGGATGCGCGCCGGCCGCGCCGCGCAGAACGCCAGCATGGTCTCGGCCGTGTCCCCGAAGAAGCACGCGATCGCGGCGTGCGCGACCGTTCCGCCGCCCGCGCCGCCCCACCAGTCGCCCTGCGCGTCGGTACTGATGAAAGCCCCGAGCCGGTTGCCGTAGTCGCGGTTGAACCGCAACAGCGCGACGTTGTAGGCGTAGCCGTCGGCGGCCTGCACCTCATGCAGGTCGAAGCGCGCCGGGAAGAAGAGCACGGGTTTGCCGCGCGAGGCCTCGAACGTCCGATAGACGTTGGTGGCCACGCGCGAGGCGCGGGTCAGGATGCCCAGGGTCGGCGTCTCGAGCAGGGCGAAATCGCGATAGCGGCCGCGGGCCCGGATGACGGGCATGACGCGCTTGGGGTCGCCGGCGTAGCGCACCACGTCGCCGTCGTGCACGGCCTCGACCTGCAGTGTGTCCCAGGTGTTGACGAAGCGCCCGTTCTCGAAGTGCCCGGCGCAATGGCGAAGCATCTCCAGGCATTTGTCGACGCCAACCACGATCGTGGTGCCCGGCCGGCGCGTAAACCATTGCATCTCGACTTCGAGGTTGCCGACCTCGACCTCGTCCAGATGCGGTGCGTTCAGCCGCGGCGCGCTCCCGGAGTAGCGGTACCCGCCCGCCGCGAGATGGGTGAGCATGGCGCTGATGTTCTCGAAGTACTTGTCCGAATACCACCCCTGGCGCATGCGTTCGACGTCCAGCTTGAAGACGTCGTTGGTCAGGCGGGTGCGATTGAAGGTCGTCATCAGGTCTCCAGGGTGGGGGTCATTTTACCGGACGGGCGGCGCCCTGCGGTCTGGGCTGCTGGGCAACCGCTCTCACCGCTCAAGCTCCTGCCGGCGCGCCAGCGCATTCTTGGGCACCCGTTGGGCGCAGGTGCGGCGAGCCGCGGTCTGGCCCCAGCGGATGGCCTCAATCAGTGTGAGCCCTTCGAGCACGCTGGCCGCCAGAAAGCCGACCGCGAGGGCATCGCCGGCGCCGTTGGTGTCGACCACGGGCCAATCGAACGCGGGCGGCGCGTAGAAGGTGATCGCGCCAGCCCGGCCCAGCGCGCAGCCGCGCGCTCCCATCCCGGCGACCTGGGTCAGGCGCGGATTGCGGTCCCAATAGGCGCGCATCAGGCTTGTCGGATCCGGGTGATTGGTTGCCGAAAAGAAGACGATGTCCGCGGCGGCGACGAAATCGGCGCGATAGGGATCATCGGCGGCTACCACGTCCTGCAAATCCACAGCGATCGGCAGGCCGAGT
>JAEURK010000177.1 GCA_016789175.1 Anaerolineales bacterium | reverse complement strand
CGTGACTGGATGGCCGCGCTGCCGCTCGAATTCGGCGAGACCTTCCCGAACGGTCAACGTGTTTTGGGCGTGCACGCCGCGCCGGGTGAGGATGACGGCACCGGCATGCGGGCCGGGATGAGCGACGACCAGCTGGCGCCGTTGCTCGAGGGCGTCGAGGCCGACTGGATATTCGTCGGGCACACGCACTGGCCGCAGCACCGCGTGATCGGCGGCAAGCACCTCGTCAACGTCGGAAGCGTCGGGCTCCCCTTCACACCGGATGTGCTCCCGGCCTACACCCTGCTCGAGGCAACGGCCCAGGGCGTGCGGCTCGACCAGCGCGTGGTCGACTACGACCCTGCGCCGGAGATCGCCGAACTCGAGCGGTTGAAGCATCCCAGCCGCGCGTTGATCGCGGGCCTCTTGACCGGGACCGAGCGGTTCGAATGGACGCGCGCTGCCGACCGGGCTTACTGGCATATCGTCTATCTCGAGGGTGGGGGCGTGGCCCTGACCAAGCAGCACTACGGGCATTGGCGCCGTCTGGCCGCCGACTTCCCGGACTACAAGACCTCGGTCGGGCCGTTGTTGCCCGCCCACGTGATCGCTTACTTCCGCGCCGCATATGGCGACGACGAGTCGGTCTGGCCGTTTCGGCAAAGCGAATTGGCCGACTTCCTCGATTCCGCCGATCCCGTGCGCCGACAGGAGAACGCATGACTGTCTCGCTTCTGGAACGTCTGACCCAGGGCCCGCTTCTGGCCGATGGCGCCATGGGCACGATGCTCCACAGTCGCGGCGTCGCGCTTGACACCGCCTTCGACGAGTTGGTGCTCTCGCAGCCGGCCGTGGTGGCCGACGTTCATCGCGCCTACATCGACGCCGGCTCGGAACTCATCCTGGCCAACACCTTCGGCGCCAATCGTTACAAACTGGGGCAGCACGGGCTCGGGGAGCGCGTGGCTGAAGTCAACACGGCCGCGGTGTCGCTGGCACGGCGCGTGGTCGACGCCGCGTTCAAGCCCGTGTTCGTGGCCGGCGATGTCGGTCCGTTGGGTGTGCGGCTCGCGCCGTACGGCCGCGTCTCGGAGGCGCAGGCCTACGACGCCTTCCACGAGCAGATCTCGGCCCTGGTCGCGGCCGGCATCGATGCCCTGGTGTGCGAGACCATGAGCGACCTGTACGAAATCCGGGCCGCGATCCGGGCCGGGCGCAATGCCTCGGCCGAACGGGGCGGCGCTCACCTCCCCATCATCGCCACGCTGACCTTTACGCGCGACGATCGCACCTTGCTGGGCGACACGCCGGCGGCCGCGGCCGAGGCGCTGTTGGCGGCCGGCGCCGACGTGATCGGCGTCAATTGCTCGGGCGGGCCGGCCCAGATCCTGCGCGTGATCACGGCCATGCGCCAGGCGGCGCCCGAGGCGCGCTTTGCGGTTAAGCCCAACGCGGGTTGGCCCGAGCAAATCGAGGGCCGGATCATGTACCCGGCCACACCTGCCTATTTCGGCGATTACGCCGCGCGCTTTGCGGCGTTGGGCGTGAGCGTGATGGGCGGTTGTTGCGGCACCACCCCCGCACACATCGCCGCGATGCGTGTTGCCTTGGCCGACCCGGCGCGGATCGCGGCGGCTGAGTTGCAGCTCACGGTGCTCCCGGCGACGGTTGAGGCCGGGCCGAGCGAGGCCGCGCCGGACGGCCCGCTGAGCGGGCTGGCCCGGCGCCTGGCGGACCCCGGGGCCTTCGTGGTCACGGTCGAGATGGATCCGCCGCGCGGCGCCGACACACACAAGATGCTGGCGGGCGCGCGCCTGCTCAAGTCCGCCGGCGCCGACGCCATCGACGTGGCCGATCAACCGATGGCCCGCATGCGCATGAGCGCCTGGGCTGTCGCGCACGTCATCGAGCGCGAGCTCGAGATCGAGACCGTGCTGCACTTTCCGACCCGGGGGCGCAATCTGTTGCGCGTGCAGGGCGATTTGTTGGCCGCGCATGCGCTCGGTCTGCGCAACCTGTTTGCGACGCTGGGTGATCCTACCGCGATCGGCGATTACCCCAACGCCAACGATGCCTATGACGTCGTGCCGTCGGGCCTGATCAAACTGGTCAAGCGCGGCTTCAACATCGGCGTCGACCATGCCGGCGTCAAGATCGGCACGCCGACGCGGTTCTTCGTCGGGTGCGCGCTGAACCTATGCGCGCCCGACGTCGACAAAGAGATCAAGACCCTGCGCAAGAAGATCGAGGCCGGCGCCGATTTTGCGCTGACCCAGCCGATCTATGCGGTCGATCCGGCGCGCGATTTTCTGGCGCGCTACGCCGAGTTGCACGGGCCGCTGGCGTTGCCCGTGATCGTCGGTGTGTTACCGCTGTACGGGGCGCGCCATGCCGCCTTCCTCAACAACGAAGTGCCGGGTATCCGCATCTCCCCGGAGGCGCTCCAGCGGATGGACGCCGCCGGCGACGACGGCCCGCGCGAAGGCGTGCGCCTGGCGCTCGAGCTGCTGGCTGAGCTGCGCGGCCTTTCCGACCTGAGGGGCATCCTGCGCGGCGCGTATCTCATGCCGCCGTTCGGGCGTTATGAGATGGCGGCGGAGATTTTGGAGGGCATGCGGGCGGCGTAGGGGAAGAGGGAAGAGGGAAGAGGGAAGAGGGAAGAGGGAAGAGGGTAAACCCTTCGCTCTTCCCTTTGGAATTTAAGGGCACTGCGACAGGTGGCCGACGCCTGGTGCATGCTTGTGTTTGCGTCATCTGGAGTGTCCAGGACATCGTGTGGCCGTGGAGGCGGTGGCGCGCAGCCGGCGAGTTAGATGGGAGATCCTTCGGGCCCGTCGCCTTGTCGACAAGACCTGTGTGCTTCGGGCCCTACTGAGAAACAAAACGTGCTCGACTCTGCGGTCGATGCAGTGCCGGCCCTGAGTAGGCCTTGCCTGTCCGGCGCTCGCCACGACCCACAGGGCGGCGACAAGCGCCGCCCTTGCGAGCGCGCCACCGGGTCTCAGCGAA
>JAEURK010000158.1 GCA_016789175.1 Anaerolineales bacterium | reverse complement strand
GGGCGCCTGGTTCATGGCCCGGCTGAGCAAGATCCAGAGCCCCATGATCCGCGAGGTGCGCGGCAAGGGCCTGATGATCGGCGTCGAGCTGAAACAGAAAGCCGCGCCGTACCTGCAGGCGCTGATGAACCAGCACCAGGTGCTGGCGCTGCCGGCGGGCATGAACGTCTTGCGCTTCCTGCCGCCCCTGGTGATCGAGCAATCCGACCTGGCCCGCGTCGGCGACGCCGTCGAGGCCGTCCTCACCCGCCCCGCCGCCACCGCGGTCGAGGGCACTGAGTGAACTTGAGGGTGTTCTTTGCCACGGATTCCACGAATTGTGACGAATTGGCACGAATTCCAGAAACAATTCGTGCCAATTCGTTGAAATTCGTGGAATTCGTGGCAGACGCACTTCAGTAGAGGTAAAGCGTATGACAGAGGATAGCCGTTATCGGCAATACACGCCCCGACCGCTCGAGATCATCGACACGACCCTGCGCGAAGGTCAGCAGACGTCGTTGATGCACGACCACTTCAAGTACTTCTTCACCCGTCAAGACAAAGAAGAATTGCTGCGCGCCCTGATCGTGTGCGGCGTCAAGTTCGTCGAGCTGTTCGCGCCGGTCGTCAGCGCGCAGGAGGCCGCGGACTTCGCGGCCCTCAAGGACGTGCGCGATAGCCTGATCACGCAGAAGGGTTACACCTTCCTGCTCGCGCACGTGCGCTGCCACCCGCGCGACGTCGAGAGCGCCATCACGGCCGGCGCCGACGGCCTGAACTTCTACATCGGCACTTCGCCCGAGTCGCGCGCTTTCAACCACGGCCGACAGCTCGACCAGATCGTGGCCCAGGCCCGGCCCCTGATCGAGGACGTGCGCAAGAACCACCCGGGCCTGATCCTGCGTTTCTCGGGAGAGGACGCCTTCCGCACCCGCATCGGCGACCTGTTCTACGTCTATGACGCGATCGCGCCGCTGGTCGACCGGCTCGGCCTGCCTGACACGGTCGGTGTCGCGACTCCAACGACCGTGGTTGACCGCGTCGCCGCGCTACGCGAGCGCTACCCGCAGATGGATTTCGAGGGCCATTTTCACGAGGACCGCGGCTTCTCGCTGGTCAACACGCTTGAGGCGGTCCGCGGCGGCGTGCGCTTCATGAACACGACCGTGCTCGGCATCGGCGAGCGCTCGGGCATCACATCGATGACGGCCCTGATGTTCAATCTCTTTCTTGACCATGCTTACGATGCGCTCGAAGGATATCACCTGCGGGGCCTGTACCCGCTCAACGTCCTGACGGCCGACAAGCTCAAGATGCTCGTCCCGCCGCGCGAGCCGGTCAGCCTGACCAACCGCACCCACACCGCCGGAGTCCATCAAAACGCGGTGCTCAACGGCGCCTCGGCTTATGAAGCCCATCCGCTCGACCAGTTCGGCGTCAACGAGTCGGAAATCCTGCTCGGACCGCTCTCGGGCTGGAACATCATCCATTACTTCCTCAAGGAGATCCGGTACTACGAGCTCGACGAGGACAAGGCGCGCGAGATCGCGGCCATCTTCAAACAGCGCGTGTATCTCGAGTCACCCGAGACACCGCCCGAGCAGGTGCTGATCGCCATCGCCGACGAGCTCGGTCTGCGCAAGCTGCAGCTGCCCGAGGGCCGGCACGAGATCGTGCAACGCCTCGACGGCGGCGAGCGCGCCCGACCGACCGGCGCCGCCGGCTTCGTCCTGCCCGCCCACGGGCGCTGAGGAGAAACCGATGGGCAAAACCTTCGCCGAGAAAGCCCTCGCCCGCGCCGCCGGGCTGGCCGAAGCCACGGCCGGCCAGATCGTCGACGCGCGACCCGACATCATCCTGTCGCACGACAACACCGCCCCGATCGCGCGCATCTTCAACACGATCGGCGTCGACCGGGTCGCGTTTCCGGAACGCCTGGCGATCACGCTCGACCACGCCGTGCCCGCGCCGACGCCCGTCCACGCCCGGAATCATGCCGAGGTGCGCGCCTTCGTGGCCGAGCAGGGGATCACGCACTTCTTCGAGATCGGGCGCGGCATCTGCCACCAGGTCTTCAGCGAGGAGGCCCTGATCCTGCCGGGCCAACTGATCCTGGGCTCCGACTCGCACACCACCCACTTCGGCTGGCTGGGCGCGTTCGGCGCCGGCATCGGCCGGACCGAGGTCGCGGCGCTCTGGGCCACCGGCGAGCTCTGGCTGCGCGTGCCCGAGGCCATGCAGGTGACCGTCGTCGGCCAGCTCGCGCCGGGCGTAACCACCAAGGACGCGTGTCTGCACCTGATCGGTCAGTACGGCGCCGACGGCGGCCTGTACCGCTCGATCGAGTTCACGGGCCCCGGCCTCGCCACACTCTCGCTCGAGAGCCGCATGGTCATCCCCAACATGATGGCCGAGTTCGGGGCCAAGAACGCGTATCTGCCGCCGGATGATTTGGTGTTCGAATGGCTTGAAGAACGGATCAGGAGGAGGGAAGCGCGAGGAGCGAAGGGCGACGTCTCTTCTCCCTCCTCCCTCATCCCTCTTCCCACCTCCGCACTTTACCCGGACCCGGATGCCGAATACGCCCAGCGCGTCACGCTCGATCTGAGCGCGATCGAGCTGACGGTCAGTTGCCCGCACACGGTCGACTCGGCGGTGCCGGTGCGTGAGGTCGCGGGCCGACGTGTGCATCAGGCCTTTCTGGGCACGTGCACCAACGGCCGCATCGAGGACCTGGCGGCCGCGGTCGAGATCCTCAAGGGCCGCAAAGTCGCGGCCGGCACGCGCCTGCTGGTCATCCCGGCCTCTTCGGAGGTCATGGCCGAGGCGCTGAAGCGCGGCTACGTGCAGGACCTGTTCGACGCCGGCGCCGTCTTTGGCACGCCCGGCTGCGGGCCGTGCATGGGCAACCACCTCGGCGTGCTTGCGCCCGGCGAGGTCTGCATCAGCACCGCCAACCGCAACTTTCGCGGGCGGATGGGCGAGCGCGAGGCCGAGATCTATCTCGCCAGCCCGGCCGTCGTCGCGGCCAGCGCCGTCAAGGGCGTGATCGCCGATCCGCGCGAGCTTTGACCAGGATGAACCCATGAACCGCCTCTGGAAATACGGCGACGGCGTCGACACCGACGTCATCTTCCCCGGCAAGTACACGTACACGCTCAAGGAGCCCGGCGAGATCGCGGCCCACGCGCTCGAGGACCTCGATCCGCGCTTCGCCAAAGAGTCTCAAGCCGGTGACGTGATCGTGGCCGGCAAGAACTGGGGCAACGGCAGCTCGCGCGAGCAGGCCGTGACAACGCTCAAGTACCGCGGCATCGCGGCCGTAGTGGCCAAATCGTTCGGGCGCATCTACTACCGCAACGCCGTCAATCAGGGGCTGCTCCTGCTCACCTGCCCCGAAGTTGTCGACGCGGCCGTGGACGGCGAGGCGCTGACCATCGACCTGGCCACCAGCACGATCTCGACCGGCGGTCGGACCTTCGCATTCCCGCCACTCTCGCCCAGCGTGCTCAGCATGATCGAGGCCGGAGGTCTCGTGCCGCATCTGCGCAAGAAACTCGGCCTAACCGCGACCGGCGACGTCAAGATTGCTGATTGACCCTCAATCAGTAATCAGAAATCATCAATCAGCAATGAAAGGTCCAGATGACCGAAATTGTCCTCATCCCCGGCGATGGCGTCGGGCAGGAAGTGATCCCGGCCGCGGCGGAAGTGCTGGCGGCATTGGGGTTGGGCCTGACGTTCCGGGAGGCGCCGGCGGGCTTTGGGCACTTCGAGAAGACCGGGAACGCCATCCCGGATGAGACCCTGGCCGACGTCGAGGCAACCGGGCTGGCGCTGTTCGGCGCGACCTCATCGCCGAGCGGTGGCGTCGTCGGCTATCGCAGCCCGATCCTGGCATTGCGCCGGACCTTCGACCTGTACTGCAACCTGCGCCCGACCTGGTCGCTGCCGGTGATCTCGCCCCGCCCCGGCGTCGACCTGCTGCTGGTGCGTGAGAACACCGAGGATCTGTACGTCGGGCGCGAGCGCCGCGAAGGTGACACGACCGTAGCCGAGCGCGTGATCACGGCAGCCGGGTCCGAACGGATCGCGCGCGCCGCGTTCGAGCAGGCCTGCGAACGGGCGGGCGATCGAAGGCTCGTCGTCACAATCGTACACAAGGCCAACGTGCTAAAGGTGACCGACGGTCTGTTTCGACAGCAGTGCAAGGCGGTCGCGGCCGAGTATCCGGACATCGGCTGTAACGAGATGCTGGTCGACGCCATGGCGCTGCGGTTGATGCGCGACCCCGAAGCGTTCGACGTCATCGTCACCACCAACCTCTTCGGCGACATCCTTTCCGATCAGGCCAGCCACTGGATGGGCGGGCTGGGCGTCGCGCCTTCGGCCAACATTGGAGTGCGGGCGGCCGTCTTCGAGCCCGTGCACGGCTCGGCCCCGGATATCGCCGGGCAAGGCATCGCGAACCCGCTGGGCGCGATCCTGGCCGCCGCGATGTTATGCGATCACATCGGGCAGCCCGCGGCCGGCGACCGCGTGCGCGCGGCCTGCGCCGCCGCCCTGGCCGCCGGCGTGGCGACGGCCGACATCGGCGGGTCCGCCAACACGCCGACCATGACGCGGGCCGTGCTGGCGCGGCTGTA
Organism: Anaerolineales bacterium; assembly: GCA_016789175.1. Lineage (GTDB taxonomy): Bacteria > Chloroflexota > Anaerolineae > Anaerolineales > UBA6663 > UBA6663. Next base: position 8,639 of record JAEURK010000158.1, on the reverse strand, counting down.
GCCCGACGTCTGCGGCCGGCCGCGGCTGCCTGACTCCATCGAGCCCGGGTGCGTGAAGCAGAAGTGCAGCCCGCGTGTGATCCTGTCGGCGGATTTCCGAGCCCATCTCAGTCAGGCCGGGTCGATCCACGGAGCCACACGCCACCGTGCGGCCAGGGCTGTGACGACTGACGTCGTCACTCCCTGACCTCCAATCCAGGGCATCTTCAGAACCCTGCTCGCCTCCTCAGACGCCTGCGCACTTTAGTCGAGTAGTGACGACGTCAGTCGTCACCGGCGCTCCGCCAGGAGCCGCATGTGGCCGTACTTTCGCCTTTTCGTCAGCCTGTGGCCAACGGCGCCTATTGGAATAGGGCGGCCAGCACGTTCACGACCACCGTCAGAACCACCAGGCCGACGACAACCAGCCCGATGATGGCGCCGACGCCCAATGGGCGGCTGGGCTGCACGGGCTCGCCCTCCGCGATCTGACGCACGGCCGCCACCGTCTGACGCACCTGCGCGTCGGCATCCCAACGATCCACGCCGGCCCAGTCCCAGCCCGGGACGCGCACCGGGATCAGCAGTTTGTGCGCCGCGCTGCGGGTGATCATGCCCGTCAGCTCGGCGGTGACCGCGCCGGCCCCGCCGCCCGCCACTGCGACCTCCCACGGCCCGACGATCACGCTGGCCTTCGCCAGGCGCTCTGCCCAGGTTTCGGGCGCGACGCCGGCCGACGCCTCGGCGCCCATGGCTGCCGCCGCAGCCGGCGTCAACCCGATCGGATCGAGCGTCACCGTCGGCAGCTCGCGCTGTACGGCATCCAGCACTGATCGGCCGAGACGCCCATCGCCGAAATCCAGGATCGCGACCCGCACCTGTCGCCACCGATCGGCCTGGGCCTGCTGGTTGCGCCGACCGTCGCCGCGCACAACCAGGCCGTGGTAGATCCACACCCCGACGCCGATGAGCGAGAACGCGATCGCCTGCCCGAGGTCACCGGGCACGTTCCCGGCGCCCGACTCGCCCAGCACCAGGCGGAAGATACGGAAGACCACGTACACGGCGCCGGCCAACACCGTCAGCGTCGCGGCAAACAGGAAGAAGTAAAGATAGATCTTGCGCACCACCGATTGGCGCTCGCTGACACCGGCCGCGGTCTGGGCCACCGCGGCGGCCTGAGCCTGCCGCCAGGGCAGCACCCATACCGGCAGACCGGCGACCAACCCGGCCGTGAACCAGGCCAGCTGCTCGCGCAAGCCGTCGTCGAAGACCGCCTCCGTCAGCGCGCGGATCAGCACGCTGAGGTCGCCGCCCAGGCCGATCAACACGGCGGCCAGGCCGACGGCGCCGACCAGATACAGGTACAACCGGCGCACCCCGGCCTGACGCGGCGCCTCGGCCGCCTGAGCGGCATCGGCCCGCAGCACAACGCTGTGATAGGCCCAGAGCACGGCCATGCCGATGATGACCGACAACGGCCCGCTTAGCTCGCCTTCCGGCTGCAAACCCAGCAGGCTGCGGAGGAGACCGGCCAAGATCATCGTCGCGTTCGAGACCGTTCCGACCACGCCGCTGAGGACGAGGGCATACAGATAGAACTTGCGCAGCGCCGATTCGCGTTCCTCTAGGCTCGGGCCGGCAAACAGACGTTGCGCCCAGCGCCAGAAGATCAACCACAGCGGCAACCCGACCAGCGCGGAGGCAGCGGCCTCGGTCAACCCATACGTGTTCTGCCGATCGCTGACGGCCGACGCGCCAAGATATGTCAGGATCCAGCCCAACAACGTGATGGCAGCGCTGAATGTCACAGCCGCCCCCAGGGCCGAGAACGCCAGCACATACCAGCGCCGTACGAGCGCGGCGTTCCCGGTGTCGGGCTTGAGGCGGGAATCCGTGACAGTCACCCAAGCGTGGTAGGCCCACAACACGCCGGCGATGATCAGGACGACCAGCGAGTCGGTTACGGACTGGCGCACGGCCGTGCCGGCGATGCCCGTTGCGGCCTGCAACGCGAATCTCGCCAAGTCGGCAGCGCCGACGACCACGGGCACCAGGAAGCCGGCCTGCATGGCATAGAGATACAGACGGCGCAGGGCGCTCGCGCGCTCGTCTGCGTCGCGGCCTGCAAGTCGCTGCGCCCACAGCCAGTGGGCCAGATAGATCGGCAGGCCCACGACGATCAGCGCGCTCTGTAAAGCGATCGAGGTCGCCTCGAAGAGATCGGAGAACGCCAACACGCTCTGCAACAGCGAGATGGTCGCCCAGGCGACGGCCTGCAGGCTGATGGCGCAGACCAGAAACACGTACCAGCGGCGGACCAGGACCATTTCTACCTCGCTTCCAAACGGTAGCCGGTGCGCGTCAACAACCCGCGACCAGTTCCCAACACGCCGCCCAATATTGGCCGGCCTCCACGATCAACCAGGCCGTGCCACTCTCGGCGTGTTCGAGACGGATGTCGAACGTGCTGCTCGAGATGCCTTGGGAAAACACCCCGCCCTAATCGAACCACGTCTGCTTGACCGTGACCCAGGCCGTGTCGCCGACCACGCGCGTCTCGACGACGCTCAATGCCACGGAGGATCGATCGGAGCGCAGCTCCCAGATCTCGTTGCGGACGGCGGTCGCAAAGGCCTCGATCGAGGCGGGATAGCCGGCGAGCCTGGGCGATAAATAGCCGTAGGCCCGGGCCTCGTCCTCCTGCCGGAGCGCCAGCAGATAGTTGTGCGCCGAAGCTTCGGGTGTCCCATCCGGTTGATACGTCGGTTGCGGGCGCAGGAGTACGACCGCAAAGGCCACGCCGACCAGCGCCACCATTCCCAGCACAATACCGAGCAGGAAACGGTCTGCTGACCTGGCACTCCCGGTGTTCAATGTCATGACTGATCTCCCGCGAACGGTGAGCGACCCGCCTCGGGCTCTCGATGCTCACCGACGCCGTACCCGATTGCATTAGATTGATCCAGGTGACGATTGGGTCAGGTGGACGGGGCGCCGGCTTCTGCAACGCATTCGGCCCCTGTGTGGTTGCGGCTTCCTCGGCGATTGGGGGGCCGCTGTCGACACAATCATTGTAGCCCCGGAGGCCTGAGGCGGCGCGCCACCCTTGACAAACTAAATGCATTAGTTAAAATAATAGTCTCATTAGTAAAGATCCCACATGCGCACAACTCAACACGGCAAGCACCTGACCCAGGTCACCAAGTTCCCGGGTTTCTTTCCGATCAACGCCTACTTCGTCGGCGAAGACGATGGCCTGACCCTGATCGACACGGGCTTGGCCGGCGAGTGCCGCGGCTACCTGGCCCACGCGGCGGCGCTCGGTGCACCGATCGTGCGCATCGTGCTCACGCACGCGCACGGCGATCACGTCGGCTCGCTTGACGAACTGCATGGCGCCCTGCCGGACGCCGAGATCATCGCCTCGGCCCGCGATGCCCGGTTCCTGCGCGGTGAGCGCGGGCTCGACCCCGACGAGCCGCAATCCCCGTTGCGCGGCAGCATCACGACCGTCAGGGCGCCGCTGACCCGCACCGTCAACGGCGGCGACCGCATCGGTTCGCTCGCGGTCGTGGCCACGCCCGGGCATACACCGGGGCACATCGCCCTGCTCGACACCCGCGACGGAACACTCATCGGCGGCGATGCCTTCATGACGCTGGGCGGCCCGGCGGTATCGGGCACGTTCAAGTGGGGCTTCCCAATCGGCCCCTGGGTCACCTGGCACAGGCCCACTGCCCTGGCCAGTGCCCACCAGGTGTTGGGGCTCAAGCCGACGCGGCTCGCGGTCGGGCACGGCCCGGTGCTCGAGCAACCAGGCTCGGCCATCGCTCAAGCGATCGCCGAAGCCGAAGCCGCGCTCGCCGGAGGGCGTCATGCCTAAGACGCATCGTCTGGATCGCGCGCAGGTGGTTGCGGCGGCCGCCGAGATCGCCGACGCGCGCGGGCTCGAAGCGCTGACACTGGCCGCACTCGCCCAGCGACTCGAGATCCGGATCCCGTCGCTGTACAACCACATCGACGGGCTTGACGCCCTGCGGCGCGAGATCGGTCTGTTGGGCCTGCGCGACCTGGACGTTCAACTCACCCGCGCTGCCGCCGGGCGCCAGGGCACTGACGCGCTTCGAGCCGTGGCGCGCGCCTACTTTCTATACGCGCGCGCTCATCCCGGCCGCTACCTCGCCGCCCAACGGCCGGCCCGCGAACCTGATCCCGAGCTTGAGACGGCCGGAGCCAACATCGTCGATCTCCTGCGCACGATCCTCAAGCCCTTTGCGCTGAGCGCCCGGGATCAGATACACGCCGTACGGGGCTTTCGGGCGCTGATCCACGGTTTTGTCAGCCTGGAGACCACCGGTGGTTTCGGCCTCCCGGTGGATGTCGATCACAGCCTCGAGCGCGCGTTGGGATGGTTTTTCGAGGGCCTGGACCACCCCGGGCGAACTCCTCGAAACCGGACCAAATAGTGTTCGGCGATTCAACCAATATCGCCGAATAATCCGCACGCCATTTACCCCGAATTGCCGTAATATGTCGGCATGGGCAGCATCGCAACGAACAATACCTCAGCCCTTCGGGGCCGCCTGAGCCTGGGAGTCATCACGGCGCTTCTGGCCACGTACATCATCTGGGGCACGACCTATCTGGCCATTCGATTTGTGGTTGCCGACGTCCCGCCGTTCTTGATGGCGGGGACGCGCTTCCTGATCGCGGGCGCCGTGATGTTCGTCTTCCTGGTCGCGCGCGGACACCGGTTGCCCGACCTGGGCCAGTGGCGCAGCGCCGCGATCGTGGCGCTCTTCATGCTGGGCGGCGGCATGGGTCTGGTGGCCGTGGCCGAGAACCTGGGGGTCTCGTCCAGCTTGGCGGCGGCCCTTATCGCCACGGTGCCGCTGTGGAGCGCCGTCTTCGCGCGCTGGTTTGGTCGCCGGATCTCGCGCCGCGATTGGGTGGGAATCCTGATCGGGTTCGGCGGGGTCGCGCTGCTCAACCTCGAAGGCGATCTGCGCGCCAACCCACTGGCAGCCGGGCTGCTCTTCATCTCTCCGATGTTCTGGTCGCTGGGCTCGCAGCTGAGCAACCGGCTCGATATGCCGGAGGGCGAGATGGGGACGGCGGCCGAGATGCTCACAGGCGGCCTCATTCTGACCCTGGCCAGCCTGGTCAGCGGTGAACGCCTCCCGGATCTGGCTGCGATCCCGAGCTCGGCCTGGCTGGCCTGGCTGTATCTGATCTCGTTTGGATCGTTGCTGGGGTTCAGTGCCTACATGTATCTCCTCCGCAACGTGCGGCCGGCGTTGGCGACCAGTTACGCCTACGTCAACCCGCTGGTCGCTTTGGCGGCCGGGGCCTGGCTTGCGAGCGAGCAGGTGTCGTGGGTGGGTTTGCTCGGCATCGGCGTTGTACTGGGGGCCGTGGCCTTCATCGCGCTGGGCCGATCCGAACCGGCTTCGCAACCGGCCGAATAGGCTGGTATCATCGCCCGCGAACACCATGCGCGTTATCGCCTTCCACAAACCTTTCCATGTCTTGACCCAATTCACGGATGCCGAGGGGCGCACCACGCTCAAGTCCTTCATCGACATTCAGGGCATCTATGCCGCCGGTCGGCTCGACTACGACAGCGAAGGCCTGCTGCTGTTGACCGACGATGGGCCGCTCAACCAGAGCCTGACCGACCCGCGACATGAGCGCCCCAAGACGTATTGGGCGCAGGTGGAGGGCAAGGTCTCGCCGGCGCAGCTGACGCCGTTCGAGCACGGCCTCGTCTTGAGCGGCGAGCGGATGCGGCCGGCCAAGGCGCGGATCATCGCCGATCCGCGCATCGGGCCACGGATGAGCTATGCCGACCCCGCCAACCCGGTGGCTGTCCCGGTACGTGATTACCACCCGACGACCTGGCTCGAGATCGAGGTCCACGAAGGCAAAAAGCATCAGGTGCGTCGGATGACGGCCGCCGTGGGTCTGCCCTGCCTGCGGTTGGTGCGAAACGCGATCGGGCCGATCACGCTGGACGCGCTGGCCTGTGGAAAATGGCGCCCGCTCACCGCGGCCGAGATTTATCTGCTCGAGGCCCAGGCGCGCCATGCCCGGCCCACGGGGCCGACGTCCGAGCCGCGCGCTGTCAAGAAGAGGGCCAAAGGGCATGGATGAGCTCGCGCTGTTGACCGGCCTGCTCGAGCGCTATAGCCCGACCGACCAAGAGGCCGAAGCCGTGGCCTTCCTGGTCGACGCCATGCGAGCCGCCGGGCTGTTGGCGCACGTCGACGAGGTCGGTAATGCCATCGGCGTCATTGGCGACGGCCCGCGACAGATCGTGCTGCTTGGCCACATCGACACCGTGCCGGGCTTCATCCCGGTCACGCGCACTGGTGATCGCCTCAACGGGCGCGGGGCGGTCGATGCCAAGGGGCCGCTCGCCACGTTTGCGGCGGCTGCTGCGCGTTGCGTCGGTCGTGACCTGGGCGATCGCCAGATCGTGGTGATCGGCGCCGTCGGCGAAGAAGGGAACAGCCGGGGCGCGCACTTCATCAAGGAACGCTATCGCCCGGCTGCGACGGTCATCGGCGAGCCGAGCAGCTGGGAGAAAGTGACGCTCGGCTATAAGGGCAGCGCCTGGTTCGACTACAGCGTGACCCGGGCCCTGGCGCACACCTCGGCCCAAACGCAGAGCGCCTGCGAAGTAGCCGTGGGTTACTGGAATGCCGTGCGGCAGTGGACCCAGGCCTACAACGCCGAACGCCCGCGTATGTTCGATCAAACCTTGCCGACGTTGCGACACATGTCGAGCGGCTCGGATGGGTTCAGCGAAACCGCGACGCTGCGGTTCGGCCTGCGGCTTCCACCCGGATTGAGTGTTGCCGATGTGGCGGCCAGCCTGCGTGAGCTCACAGACGTGGCCAACCTGACCTTGATTGACGGTGTTGCCGCCTATCGCGGCGAGAAGAACACGCCGCTCGTGCGCGCCTTCCTGGCCGCGATCCGCCAATCCGGCGGTCAACCGACGTTTTCGGTCAAGAGCGGGACCTCCGACATGAACATCGTGGCCCCACTCTGGGGGACGCCGATCCTGGCCTATGGCCCCGGTGACTCGAGCCTGGACCATACCCCCGACGAGCACATCGACGTGGGTGAGTATTTGCGCGCCATCGACATCCTGACGCACGTCCTCACCCATCTGTAACCCGGCGTCGTCTCCCAGCCTCACATAACTTCATTTGGTTGAGCGAGCCTCCGTATTTTTTCGGAGCAAGCGGCAGCCCCTCCGGTACGCTGGTACCAGTCGGAGTGGCAACCCTGCACGTTTTCTTGACACAGCCACTGGCGCTGACTATCATAATCTTGTCCGGTTTTGTGACCAAAATCCAATACGACGAAATCACGCACGCCGAGTCACCCAAGTGGGGTCAGACTTGGTGTGAGTGGTGCGCGCATCTGTGCACCCTGTGGTTGACTTGATGATTGGTTTCGACGTTAGCCCAGTGTCGACGACCACGCATTCACTGCCCACACCGATCAAGCGTCGCCCTTCTCGGCGTAGCGCTCGCCTCAATCCCTGGATCGTGGCGGGCGGCGCATTGGCGATGCTTGCGCCGTTGTGCGCGTTGGCGTTGTTCGGCCTGATCGTCTATCGCGACACGTTGATGTCGAACATCATTGCCGGCCCGGCCGTCGTGCTTGAGACCAGCACGCCCATGCCGACCCCGCAAGAGGCCGGGGCCGTCCTGCAACCGACGATGAGCCCTTCCGCTCTGATTGCGGACGTCGTGTCCGAAGCGCCTGTGAGCGCGACCGAGACAGCCGTGCCCGAAGGCCCCGAGGCGACTCCGCTGCCGCCCGAACCGGTGGCCGTAGCGACCCAGGTCGTGCCGCCCACGGTTTTTTCGCAGCCGACGGCAACCATTGCGCCGGACGCGACAGCCCTGCCCCCAACCCCGACGCCGTTCGGCGCCGCCACAGCCATCCCCCCGACAGCGACCCTCAAGGCCCCGGCTATCGCGATGACGAGCGCCGAGGGCTGGCAGTTCCGCGGTGCGACGGTGATCGATGAAGTGATCGCCAATGAACCGCATCTGACCGTTTTGTTGGAGGTCGTGAACACCAGCGGCCTCAACCAACAGATCTCGAATTTCGGTGCCACGCTTACGTTCGCCGACAATTCGTCGCGCGTGCTCTCGAGCGACGAATTGTATTGGTCCACCCAAAATGCCGAGTACGCCACCGGGCTGACGCCCGAGGGGCGCATGCCGCTCGAGATCTCGATCGCGGGTGCGCCGCCCGGCGGCGCCATCACGTCAATCGCCTGGACGGTTGAGTCCACCCCGGGTGGCGACATCGGCCGCACCGATCTTGTGACCGAGATCATCCAGCAAAGCGAGCGCAACGGCACGCAGTGCATCAACTACCGCCTGACCATCCCGGCCCCGGAGCCGACCTACGGTGTGATCGTCAATCTCTGGGTCTTGGATTCATCTGGCGCCGTCATCGGCATGGACGAGGACGGCGGAAATGAGCTGTTCGCCTCCGGTGGGCGCACGTACCAGAAGGTCCTGTGCGTGAGGCCCATGGACGGCGAATCGATCGGCACCACGCCGGTACTGGCAGTGTGGGGCCGCTAGGCAATTGCACGGACGCACGGAAAGGAGACCCGCCCACGC
>JAEURK010000149.1 GCA_016789175.1 Anaerolineales bacterium | reverse complement strand
TACCATGGCACTGCGCGCAGTCCTCGACACGCACCTTCAGGGTGTGCGGGTCGTGGCAGCCGATGCAACTGTCGTAGCCCTCGACGTGATCGTGCTTGGCGTCGTAGAGCTTGCCCTCGTACTGATACCCACCCTTGACGGTCGTGCCGTACAGCGTGGCGGCGGCCGAGTAGTAGTGGATGTTGATGAAGCCGAAGTTGACGTCCTTGCCCTGGTCATCCTTGATCGGAGCAACCACGGCGTCCACGTCCGTCACAGCGAACTTCTCGATCTGGCCGTCGACCGACGCCATGGAGGCGCGGCCCTGATGGCAGACCATGCAGCGGGCTGCATCGTTCAAGCCGTCAACCACGATCGCTTCGCCCTCTTCGTCTTTGCCGGGGAAGGCGACGCTGGTCAGGCTCGACGCTGCGCTGTTGTGGCAGGCCGTGCACTGGATGCCTTGCGCATCCGCGGCCGGCACGGCGGCGTCGACCACGCCCGCCTCGCTGCCATCGGCGCCCAGGAAGTCCTTGTAGCCGGCGCTGCTATGACACTTCGCGCAGGCCGCGGGAACTTCGGCCGGATCCTCACCATCCCAATGGCGGAACGGCTCGGAGGCGACGTCATTATGCGGGGACGCCACCCACTCATCCGCGTTGGGGACGCCACCCACCGGGGTCACCTCAACGACCCGGGTGACTTCAACCTGCACGGTGACCTCGCGGGTCACCTCGACCGGCTCTGGGGTCGCCTGGGTGCAGGAAGCCAGCACCAACAGGCCCATGACGCCCACAACCGCGCCTAAAGCAATTCTTCTTCTCGAGAACATATTCACCCCTATTCTGTGCCGGATGAACCGACACAAGACCAAAGCGCGAAAAGACTCAGTGATGGTGTCTCGGTCACGCCCCTCCTTCCCGGCTCGCGATCCGGCGGATCACGTCAATCAGATCGCTCAGTTGGCCGCCACAGTGCTGTTCGCTCATCACCACCTGGAACCGATCCTTTTGGGGATCGAGGCGAATCACGGTCAGTGACGGGAGCGCATCCAGCAATCCATCCAGGGGGCACTGCTCGGCGATGAGTGCGTCGGTTGCGTCGAGAATGACGCCGTTCGGGCGCATGGCAAGCACTTGCTGAAGCGGATCAGCCTGCCGAGCGTCGACGATGAACAGCGACTGTTCACCCAATTGCTGTCGCAGGCTGGCTACGACGCCTTCGGCAAAGATCGACTGGCTCGACAAAACCGCAACCCGTGGCATAACCGTCTCTCCGCGAGACTCCCCCAAGCCAGCTTAGAGGAAGCTAAGAATGCGCGTAACCCCCTATGGGGCAAATTCGGCGAGCTTAGTCGGGTAGTCGGATACCTACCCCATCGGGTAGGGGAAACCGGGTCCGGTTTGAAAGATCAGTTGGCCGTGGCGTTGGTGTTGCGCACCAGCCCGACCCGGATCGCATGGGTGGCGGCTTCGGTGCGATTGTGCACCGCCAGCTTCTGGAGGATGTTCTTGATGTGATATTTGACCGTGTTCTCGCTGACCTGAAGCACCTGGGCGATGTGGCGGTTGCTGCAGCCCTCGACGATCAGGCGCAAGAGCTCGACCTCGCGCTCGGTCAGATCGTGCGATGAACGCCGGTTGAGATGCGAAAGGGCATTGAGCAAACGACCGGTCGTGTGACGGGTCATCGCGGCTTCGCCCCGGTTGAGCCCGTGGAGCATCCGGATGAATTCTTCGGCGTTGAGGCTCTTTGATAGATAACCGCGCGCGCCGGCGTCCACCACATCGAGCAATTCGGTATCGTCTTCGGCGTCGGTCAGGATGACGATCTGCGCCTCGGCCCACTGGGCCCTGACCCGGCGCAGCACTTCCAGGCCGGACATATCAGCCATGTCCATGTCGACCAGCACGACATCAGGGCGCAACGCCAGCGCCTCTACGATCGTCGCTGCCCCGTGGCCCACCTGGCCGACCACCGCGAATCCCGCCGCCTCGAGCAAGTTCACGAGCCCGTCGCGAAACAGGGTGTGATCGTCAGCCACCAGTAACTTCACAGAAATGACACTCCCAATTCACCCAACAGGAATAGGATATGTTGCATTCCGACGCCAGTCGATCACAGTGGTGACCATCAGCGATTGATTGTGACAATCGTAACGAATTCACTCCAAATAGTCCGAGGAGGCAGATAGAGAGGATAAATATCACAAGACTTGGCGATGAAGACCACTGCTGGGGGTCGAAGTCCCTCCTTAGAATACCTCGACCGCCATACTGGCGTTTTTTTCGCGTATCCTTCAGAGGGCGGGTCGGTGTTCTGCGGGGGAACCTGGTTATGAAGAAAAGCCTGAAGTGGATGTTGACCGCGATGAGTGTCATCGGAAGCGTGATGATCCTCTCGGCGTGCACAAGTACGAATACGGTAGAAGGCCCCGTTGGGCCGGCCGGCCCGGTCGGGCCGACGGGCCCGCAAGGCCCGTTTGGCCCAGTCGGCGAGCCGGGCCCGGTCGGGCCCAGTGCGGCCGAGTACGTCGGTTCCGAGAAATGCGCGGGCTGCCACTCCGGCATTTCCAAGACCTTTGCCCAGACCGGACATGCCTACGGGTTGACCCCGATCGTCGCTGGCAAGGCGCCTGAATTCCCCTACTCGCGGGTGGCGAATCCGCCGGAAGGCTATACCTGGCAGGATATCGCCTACGTGATCGGCGGCTACAACTGGCAGGCGCGCTTCGTCGATCAGAACGGCTACATCATCACGGGCAAGCCGGGCGCGACCGAGAGCGACCCCAACTATCTGAACCAGTACAACCTGGCCAATCCCAAGCTCCGCACCAATGCCTCCTGGGTCTCTTATCTGGCGGGCACGGCCGAGCTGCCGTTCGACTGCGCCGGCTGCCATACGACCGGGTACCGCTCGAACGGCCACCAAAACGACCAGGCCGGCGTTGCCGGCACCTGGGCCGAGGCGGGTGTGCAGTGCGAATCGTGCCATGGGCCGGGCAGCCTGCATGCCAAGAGCCCCTACGGCTCGGCGCTCAAGGTCGAGCGCGATGCCAAGGCCTGCACCGAGTGCCATGAGCGCGGCGGCGAGGTCGAGCTGGATGTGCGCGACGGATTCATCCAGCACGAAGTGCACAACGGCGACCTGTACCAGAGCAAGCACCTGACGCTTGACTGCGTCGACTGTCACGATCCGCACACCGGCGTCGTGCAGCTGCGCCAGGCCTCCCAGCCCACGGTGCAGACGGAGTGCTCGGTCTGTCATTTCAAGGAAGCCCAGAACGCCAAGGTTGAACGACACGCCGTCTTCGGCCTGGCCTGCCAGAGCTGCCACATGCCGCGCCTGATCCAGGTCGCGACCGGCAACGCCGCGTTGCTGACCGGCGACCTGCGCACGCACGTGGTCGCGATCGACTCGACTCAGATCGGGCAGTTCAATGAGGATGGGACGATCAAGCCGCAGATCGCGCTGGATTTCTCCTGCCGCAGCTGCCATACGCCCGGAACCGGGGTCGCGCTCGATGACGCCCTGATGACCGAGCTGGCGACGGGCTATCACAGCGAACCGTGACTTCGGTGAAAAGAGCCACGAGCATGAAACACGTGCCGATGGGCAATCGACGCCGGAGCTGGTTGCTTCTGGCCGTCTTGAGCGCCACGCTGGTGGGGGCCCTGGCCTGGTGGGTCGGCGGGACTTCCGAGCGCGCTCTGGCCGCGCCTGCGGCGGAGGTCTCGGCCGCGACGTTGGCCGAGGGGGTGACCGAGCCCGGCGTCAGCAACGACTACTGTCTGGGCTGTCACGGCAAGCCGAACCAGGTGCGCGACCTGCCGAGCGGCGAGCAGCACTACCTGACCATCGATTCCGCCGGGTACAACGCCTCGGTGCATGGCAGCGGCGGCTACGCCTGCGTCCAGTGTCATACCGAGATCCGCACCTATCCGCATCCAGAATCAACTGCGCAGGATCTGCGCGACGTCACGCTGCAGAACTACGAAAGCTGCCGCGAGTGCCATGCAAGCAACTTCGACCTCACCCACGACAGCGTGCACCAGACCGCCCTGGATGAGGGCAACCGCGACGCCGCGGTGTGCAGCGATTGCCACAACCCGCATTATCAGAAGGCGCTGACCGATCCGAGCACGGGCGAGCTATGGCCCAATGCGCGCCTGGCCGTGCCGCAGACCTGCGCGCGCTGTCACAGCGCCATCTACGATCAGTACAAGCAATCGGTCCATGGCGCAGCCTTGCTCGGCTCGGCCGACGAGCCCGGCGGCAACGCCGACGTGCCGACCTGCATCGACTGCCACGGCGTGCACAACGTGGCCGATCCGACTACGGCCAGCTTCCGGCTCGACTCGCCGCAGACCTGCGCCAAGTGCCACACCGATCCGGAACGCATGGGGCCGTACGACCTCTCGACGCACGTGCTTGACACCTACATCGCCGACTTCCACGGCACGACTGTAACGTTATTCGAGCGTGAGAACCCGGACCAGGAAACCAACAAGCCGGTGTGCTCCGACTGCCACGGTGTCCACGACATCCGCTCGGTGGCGGATCCGCAAAAGGGCCTGCAGGTCAAACAAAACCTGTTAGGCACCTGCCAGAAGTGCCATCCGGACGCCACGGCTTCGTTCCCGGATTCGTGGTTGAGCCATTACGTGCCCAGCGCCGACAAGAATCCGCTGGTGTATTTCGTCGACGTCTTCTACCAGTTCTTCATCCCCATCGTGGTGGGCGGTATGGTGGTGTTCGTGCTCGCCGACGCGGGTCGCCGGATCTATCAACGCGTGAAGGGGGGCGCCCACGCATGAGCAAGCAACCGGGGTATGTGCGCTTCACGCTGGCTCAGCGGATCGAGCACTTCACGCAATTGGTGTCGTTCACGGTCCTGGCGATCACGGGTGTGCCGCAGAAGTTCGCGACCGAGCCCTGGGCCGAGGCCATGATCGCGGGCATGGGCGGCATCGAGTTGGTGCGCATCGTTCATCGCGCATCGGCTACCGTGCTGCTCATCGCAACGGTTTACCATCTGGTGTTGCTGGGCTACAAGCTCTATGTCACGCGCACGCGCCTGACGATGCTGCCGGGCCTGAAGGACGCGATCGACGCCTGGCAGGTATTCGCCCACAACATCGGCCTGAGCAAGGTCTGGCCCAAGATGGGCCGCTACACCTTCGAGGAGAAGGTCGAGTACTGGGCCTTCGTCTGGGGCACGGTCGTCATGGCCGTGACCGGCTTCATCCTGTGGAACCCGATCGCCACGGCGCGTTTTCTACCAGGCGAGGCCATTCCGGCCGCCAAGGCCGCGCATGGCGGCGAGGCCCTGCTGGCCGTGCTCTCGATCTTGATCTGGCACTTCTACGGCGTGCACTTCCGGCGCTTCAACAAGAGCATGTGGACGGGCAAGCTCTCAGAAGAAGAGATGCACCACGAGCACCCGCTCGAGCTGGCCGAAATCAAAGCCGGCACCGCCGAGCGTCCGGTCGACCCCGTCGCGCGCAACGAGCGCCGGCGCAAGTTCGTGCCGGTGGCGGCCATCACCTCGGTGTTGCTCTTGACCGCGGTCGTGTGGTTTGTGACCTTTGAGGAGACGGCGGTCGCGACCATCCCGGTTCAACCCACGGTCCAGGTCTTCCTGCCGCAGACCCCGACACCGTTGCCGCCTTCGCCCACGCCCCCACCGGCCAGCAGCTTGACCTGGAACGCCTACATCGGCACGCTGGTGGCGACCAAGTGCACGGGCTGCCATGGCGAGGCCGGTGGTCTGGCGCTCACCACGTATGCCGAGATGCAGGCCGGCGGCGCGCATGGTTCGGTTGTCAACGCCGCAGCGCCCGATGCCAGCCAGTTGATTGCCGTTCAGACCACCGGAGACCATCCCGGGATCCTGTCGGATGAAGAGCTGGAGCGCATCCGGATCTGGATCACAAACGGCGCGCCCGAAAAATAACCCCACGCGGTCGATCGAGAGGGAGGCATCATGCTGAAGCGGATCGGTTCGGCGTTGCGGAACTTCTTTTTCCCGCCCCCCGGCGCGCGCCGGTCGGCCATGCTGATGGGCTACATCACGTTGACCCTGATCTTTTTCGGGGTTTTCGTGGGTGGCGCGTACGCCTGGGATTACACCAACTCGCCCCAGTTCTGCGGCACGCAATGCCACACCATGCCGCCGGAGTTCAACGCCTATCTGCTTTCGCCGCACGCACGTATCTCGTGCACCGAGTGCCATATCGGCCGCGAGTTCTTTGGCAACCAGTTCCTGCGCAAGGCCGGCGACCTGCGTCACGTGATCGCGCAGGCGTTCACGACCTATGAGTATCCGATCGTCGTCCACGAAATGCGACCGGCGCGTGAGATCTGCGAACGCTGCCACTCGCCCGAGAAGTTTGCGGACGACAGCCTGCGCACGATCCGACACTTCGACACCGACGTCGCCAACACGCCCTACGACATCTACCTGGTGCTCAAGACCGGCGGCGGCTCGAAGCGCGCCGGGCTGGGGCGCGGCATCCACTGGCACATCGAGAACGATGTCCAGTTCTACGCCTCCGACGACCATGGCCAGGAGATCCCGTACGTGCGTGTCACGGCCGATGACGGCACCGTCACGGAGTACACGGACATCGAGGCGGGTTTCGACCCCGCGACCATCGCGGGCGCCGAGCTCGAGCAGATGGACTGCATCACGTGCCATAACCGCATCTCGCACTTGATCAACACGCCCGAGGCGTCGGTCGAGACGGCCCTGCAGCGCGGCATCCTCGACGTAGCCATCCCCGAGATTCGGTTGAAGGCGGTCGAGGCCCTGCGTGCTCCGTATGGCTCATCCGAGCTGGCATTGAACGGGATCGCCGGGCTCGAAAGCTACTATCAGGTCGCGCATCCCGAATACTACGCCGCGAACAAAGACACGATCCTGGCCGCGGTCAAGACCCTGCAGGACATTTACACGCAGTCGGTGTATCCCGAGCAGAAAGTGGATTGGGCCTCGCATGCCGACAACCTCGGCCACGAGGACTTCCCGGGCTGCTTCCGCTGCCACGATGGCAAGCACCTGAGCGAAGATCAGGAGGCGATCCCGCTGGAGTGCAACCTGTGCCACTCCGTCCCGGTCGTCGCCGGTCGTGAGGACTTCGTCACCGACATCGAGATCAGCCGCGGCGCCATCCCCGAGACCCATCAGAACTCCAACTGGATCACGGGCCATCGCGACTACTTTGATCGCACCTGCCAGAAGTGCCATACCGTGACCGATCCGGGCGGCACGAGCAACACCTCGTTCTGCTCGAACTCGGCCTGCCATGGCTCGGCCTGGGAGTACGCCGGCTTCGACGCGCCCGGCCTGCGCGAGCTGGTGCTGGCGCAATTGCCGCCGCCCGAGCCGGAAGTGAGCTTTGGTGTGCTGGCGCCGACCTACGAGTCGCTCCAGCCCGTATTCGAGGCGGAGTGCGGTCTGTGCCACGGCACCACGGACCCGTCGTCGAACCTGGTGTTGACGACCTACGTCGGTGTCAATACAGGCGGTGACGGCGGCCCCATCATCGTGCCCGGCGACCCCGACGCCAGCCGCCTGATCGAGGTCCAGACCGGCGATCACTTCGGCCTGCTGAACGCTGACGTGATGGCTGTGGTGCGACAATGGATCGCTGACGGCACACCCCAGCAGTGAGGTTGACCTCGCCGCCACCGCAGCCCGCCCTCAGCGCGGGTTGCGGTGGCGGTGTTTCGTTTTGGGGCAGTTTTGCCGCAAAAACCGGAGCTCCGAGATCGACCGCCCCCCACTTCCTTGGTGTCGCAAGCGACCGGGCGCAACCCAAAGGTCGAGCAGCACCTTTTCCGATGACAATAGTCAAATTCCACTGGGACGATCGGCACTAACCGGACCGGTACGCCTCGGCTACGATTCACACGAGATCGATTTGAGCCTTATGTCCTTTCAAACTCGTTTTGTCATCCTGGTCGCCTTGATCGGCAGTTTCTTGGGGGCGTTGCCGGCGGCGAGCGCCCAAAGCCCCGTCGAACTCGAATCGCTCGAGATTGCGATTTGGCCGGAGTTCGACCGGGCGGGAGTGCTCGTCTTGATCGACGGCGCCCTCGGGCCGGACACGCCTTTGCCGGCCACCCTCACGTTGCGGCTCCCGGCCGAGCCCTTCGCGGTGGCCGAGCAAGCGCCGGACGGCGCGTTGATGAACGCCCAGTTCGCGACCGCGGCGGCCGGCCAGGGTTTCGACGTCACACTGACGCTGCAGCAGCCCAGTTTCCGCGTGGAATACTACGATCCGACGCTGACGATCGCCGGCGATACGCGCGCCTATACGTACGCGTGGCTGACGCCTGTCGCGGTCGGATCGGCCTCGATTCGAATCCAGCAGCCGGCCGGCGCCTCGGGTTTCGGCCTGACACCCGACTTTGGGACCTCGGCGGTCGGGGAGTACGGTTTAAGCTATTATCAAATGAGCCTGGGTGCGTTGAGCGCGGGCGCGCCGATCTCGGCCACGCTGGGCTACACCAAATCCGGTTCGGCTCTGACGATCGAGCAGGTGGACATCGGCACGCAGCCTGTTGCGGCCGCCACACCGGGCACGAGCGCGACAGCCGCGACCGACAATTCGACCTGGCTGGCTGCGGGCGCTGCGGCGCTGGCTGTCGTTCTGGCAATCGCCGCCGGCGTGGTGTATTGGCGCGGTCGCCAGCCGGCTGTCGTTTCCCAGAAACGTGCCCGCCCGGCCGGCGCCGTGCGCCGAACGCGCCGGCAGACTCCCAACGCGAATCCGCCGTCCGCTATCGGCACCGGATCTGCAGCCCGGCGCTTCTGCACGCAATGCGGCCAGCCCATCTCGGGCGACGATCGGTTCTGCCGCAAGTGCGGCGCGTCGGTCAAGGCCTGACCGATTCATCAAGGTTTGACCAGGAAAGGGATTTCGCGATGACACAATCTGCGGCTGCCGCTCGCCCCCTCGTTGCGTCCAAGGCCCCGGCGCGACTGAAGTTCATCATCGGGGGGCTTTTCATCGTCGGCGCGATCGTGCTCCTGGTCGCCACGACCCTGACCAGCACGGCCCAGTACTTCTACTCGGTCGACGAGATCGTGGCCAAGGGCACGACGCTGGCCGGCAAGAACCTGCGCGCCTCGGGCGCCGTGATCGGCGAGACGATCACGTACGACCCCGAGACCCTGACGATCTCATTCGAGATGGCGCACGTGCCGGTCGATGAGAACCAAATCAACGCAAGCGGCGGTCTGGCCGTCGTCCTGCACAATGCCGTGGCGAACCCGAACGCCAATCGCGTCCGGGTGGTGGTGCACAACCAGCCGATGCCGGATCTTTTGAAGAACGAGGCCCAGGCCATCGTCACCGGCACCCTCGGCGAGGACGGCGTGTTCTACGCCGAAGAACTGTTGCTCAAATGCCCGACCCGCTACGATGAAGCCGTGCCCGCCCAGGCTGAGGGGGGCAAGTAGGCCATGCTGGCGTTTCTGGGTTACCTCAGTCTGGTCCTCGCGCTGGCCTGCGCGATCTACGCCACGGTCACGGCGATCGTCGTGATCCGCAAGCCGGATGCTGCGGCGCTCGAAAGCGCGCGCCGGGCGGCTTTCCTTCCCTTTCTCCTGCTGACCCTCTCGTCGCTCTGCCTGATCGCTCTGCTCGTCACTGAGCACTTTGAGATCGGGTATGTCGCCGAGGTGACCAGCCGCGCGATGCCCATTTATCTGCGGGTCACGGCGCTGTGGGGCGGCCAGGCCGGCAGCCTGCTCTTTTGGGCCTGGCTGATGTCGGGCTTCACCGGCGTTGCGATGCTGCGCAAGTGGGACGAGGATCGCGAGTTGATGCCGGCCGTGATCGTGGCCACGATGGTCACCCTCGGTTTCTTTGTCGGGCTGGTGATCTTCATCGAGAACCCGTTTGCCCTCATGTGGCAGACCACGACCGGCGAGATCGTGCAGGCCATGCTGCAGCCGGCCGCCACGCTGCCCTTCACCGCACAGGATGGCCGCGGCCTGAACCCGCTGTTGCGCCACCCGGGCATGATCATCCACCCGCCCATGCTGTACCTGGGCTTTGTCAGCTTCGTCATCCCCTACGCGTTCGCCATGGCGGCGCTGTGGAACCGCCGCACCGATGCGTCCTGGATCCAGACCACCCGGCGCTGGACGCTGGTCGGCTGGTTGTTCCTGTCGCTCGGCCTGATCCTGGGCGGGCGCTGGGCCTACGACGTACTCGGCTGGGGCGGCTACTGGGGCTGGGACCCGGTGGAGAACGCCTCGTTGATCCCGTGGCTGACAGCCACCGCCTTCCTGCACTCGGTCATGATCCAGGAAAAGCGCGGGATGTTGAAGAAGTGGAACATGGTGTTGATCATCCTGACGTACGCGTTGGTGATCTTCGGCACCTTCCTGACCCGCAGCGGCGTGCTCTCCTCGGTGCACGCCTTTGCGCAGAGCGCCATCGGCCCGCTGTTCTTTGCCTTCATCGGGATCACGTTCGTCATCTCGATGGCCCTGCTGTTTCGCGAGTGGGATCACCTGCGTAGCGACGCGCAGATCGATAGCCTGCTCTCGCGCGAGAGCGCTTTCCTGCTCAACAACCTGCTCTTCGTCGGCATCACGGCTTCGGTCTTCTGGGGCACGATCTTCCCCATGATCTCCGAGATCGTCACAGGCCAGAAGATCACGGTCGGCCCGCCGTTCTACAACCAGGTGGCCGGCCCGCAGTTCGCGGCGCTTGTTTTGTTGATGGGTGTGGCGCCGCTGCTTGCCTGGCGCAAGGCGTCGGCGCAGCAGCTCGGACGGATGCTGATGATCCCGTTCGCGGTCTCGCTGGTGGTCGTGATCGTCCTGGTGGTGCTGGGCATCACCAACCCCGGCGCATTGCTCGGGTTCTGGATCACGGCCCTGGTCGGTGGCACGACCGTGCTGGAGTTCGTGCGCGGCACGGCGGCGCGCATGCGCACCAGCCGCGAGAACGCGTTCGTCGCGATCAGCACGCTCATGGCGCGCAATCGCCGGCGCTACGGCGGCTACATCATCCACCTGGGCGTGGTGTTGATCGCCATCGGCGTGGTCGGCACCAGCTTCTACCAGCAGGAGACTCAGGGGCGCCTGACCCCGGGCGAGCAGATGACGCTCGGCCGCTACGTCATGGTGTACGAGTCGCTCGACGAATTCATGATGGAAGACAACCGCCAGGTGGCGCGCGCCGTGGTCGGCGTGTACCGCGACGGCCAGCGCGTCGGCGAGCTGTATCCACGCCGCGACTTCTATTTCGACAGCCAGCAGCCGATGACCATCCCCGGCGTGCGCAGCAGCATCGAAGACGATTTCTACGTGCTGCTGGTCGACTGGGAAGAGATCGGCGCGAGCGGCGCGACGTTCAAGGTCTATCTGAACCCGCTTGTGAACTGGATCTGGGCCGGCGGCATCGTCTTCATCCTGGGGACGCTGATCGCGGCCTGGCCCGATGCCCAGGAGCGGCGCCGCACCGTGCTGGCGGCCGCCCCGGTCCGGCCGTAGGAGGCTGTCATGAGGCGAGTATTGATCGGCCTGTTCGCCCTGGCCGCATTTCTGGTGGTCGCACGGGTCACCTGGGCGCAAGATGGCGGACCCGTGACCGACGACGAGGTCAACCGCGTCGCCAAACAGCTGTACTGTCCGGTTTGCGAGAACATCCCACTCGACGTCTGCCCAACGCAGGCCTGCACGCAATGGCGCGCCACCATCCGCGAAAAGCTCGTCGCCGGCTGGAGCGAGCAACAGATCAAGGATTATTTCGCGGCGCAGTACGGCGAGCGCGTTCTGGCGGCGCCGACGTCGGATGGTTTCACTGTGCTGGTCTGGATCATCCCGCCGATCGCGGTCATCGCTGGCGCGGTCGGGTTATGGGCGTTCATGCGCCGGGCTGTGCAAAGCGCGCCGACGGCAGCGTCGACGCCGAGCGACGGCGAAGCCGAGATCGATCCCTACCTGGCGCGTCTTGAGCAAGAGCTGGAACGGAGACGGTGACGATGTCTGATGCGACTGTGCCTTCAACCACGCCTGCCCCGGGCCGCAAGATCCGACCCTGGCAGATCGGGGTCTTTGTCGTGGTGCTCGGCCTGTTGGGGATGGTGGCGCTGCAGATGCAGCGCAACGGCCCGCTGGCCGCCGGGCCGGTTGGCCAGGGCGAGGCTGCGCCGGACTTCAGCCTGACCACGTTCGACGGCCAGACGGTGAACCTGGCCGATCTGCGCGGCAAGGTCGTGGTCGTCAACTTCTGGGCGTCGTGGTGCGGGCCGTGCGAGGCCGAGGCCGCCGACCTGGAGAACACCTGGCGCCACTACAAGGACCAGCCGGTCGTGTTCCTGGGCGTCGACTACGTCGACACCGAGACCGAAGCCCGCGCTTACCTCGCGCGCTTCGACATCACCTACATGAACGGCCCCGACCTGGGCACCCGGATCTCGCAGGACTTCCGCATCCGCGGCGTGCCCGAGACCTACATCATCGACCAAAACGGCACACTCGCCTTCGTGCAGATCGGGCCGACCGATCAGGCTGCGTTGATGAGCGTGATCGACCCCCTGCTTCAGTAAGAACGGCTTAGTGTTCCATGGACCTTGGTTTCATCTTTCTTGCCATCGCGCTGATCGGCCTCGTCGTTTTCGCGGTCGCGCAGCCCTTCCTCGAACGCCGCAGCCAACGTCCCCGCGCCGTCGCCGGCGACGAGTCGCTGGCCGCCGAGCGCGACCGTATCCTGGCTTCGGTGCGCGACCTCGACTTCGACCATGCTACGGGCAAGATCACGGACGAAGACTATCAACCGCAACGCGCAGCCCTGATGGCCCGCGGCGCCGAGGTGCTCAAGCAACTTGACACTGCCGGTGTCGTCGACGAGACGGATGCGATCGAGCAGGCCATCGCCGCGCGTCGCAAGGTCGGCGCCGTGGCGGCTGCGCAACCGGGCGTGGCTGCCGCGTCACACGCCTGCCCGGGCTGCGGCGTTGCCGTGCAAGCCAACGATCGCTTCTGCCCCGGTTGCGGCGCTGCCTTGACCCGCGTCTGTGCGCATTGCGCGGCGCCGTTGGCGGAGACGGATCGCTTTTGCGGCCGGTGCGGCACGCCCGTCGCCGTGGAGGCCCAATCATGAAGCGTGCCGGCCTATTCCTGAGCCTGGTCAGCGCCGGGCTGTGGCTGAGCGCCTGCTCACTGGCCGGCGACATCACGCCGCCACCAGGTTCGCGCCCTGTGGCGTCGATCGACCAGACCGTCCCCACCGAGGCTCCGGTGGTCGAGGCCGCGCCGGTCGATGTGAGCGCTGCGCTGCCATCCGGCCGCCCATCGGCCGCTTCGGGCAGCGCGCTGTTCGCCGCTCACTGCGCCGAGTGCCACGGCGCCACCGGGGCCAGCGACGGCGCCTCCGTCGCCAAACTCCCGGCCCCGCCGCCGCAGTTCTCGGACCCTGCGACGCTGCGCGGCCTGACGCCGCGCGAGGTCTATGCCACGATCACACTCGGGCGGCTCGAGAACTTCATGCCGCCCTTCGCGAATTCGCTGACAGATGCTGAGCGCTGGGATCTGGCTGCGTACGTTTACACCCTGAGCACCACCCAGGCCGAGATCGATGACGGCCAGGCGCTCTACAGCGCCAACTGCGGCGAGTGCCACGGCGCAGACGGCGCCACCCTCCAGGATTGGACGGCTGCCGACTATCTCGCGGCCACCAGCCCGCAGCAGATCTACACCGCCATCCAGACCGGCGTGCCCGAGATCGCCGATCACGTCTTCGCGTCGACCCTGGACGAGAGCCAATTGTGGTCGGTCGTGAACTACGCGCGCACGTTGAGCTACACCTACCTGGCGCCCGGCGCCCCCTTGCCCGAGCAGGCCGGCACGATCGTGGGCCAGCTCGCGAACGGCTCGGCCGGCGGCACAACTCCGGATGCATTGGACGTGACGTTGCTGGGCTTCACCGACATGAACCTGGTGGGCACCTACACCACGACCTCTGACGCAACCGGTTCCTTTACCTTCGAGGCGGTGCCGTTCACCGACGGCGAGCAGTTCATCCTCACGACGGAATATGGCGGCGCGACCTATCACTCCGATGTCTTTGCCTTCGAGAGCGGCGACACCAGTGCCCAGGTGGCGCTCCCGATCTACGACGTCACTGAGAGCGCCGACAACATCCGCATCACGCAGTTGCACACCTTCCTGATGTTCGAGGGCCCGGGCAGCGTCACCGTGGGTCAGATGGCCGTTATCTCGAACGACGGCGACACCACGTATGCGCCGGCCGATGGCCAGTCGATCCGGTTCGCGGTCCCGGCCGGCGCGACCGGTGTGACCGCGCCTGATGGGCTCGAGGGCGAGACCTTTGCGGTCACCGAAGGGGGCTATGCCGATCTGCGCCCCGTGCCACCGGGAGACTCGACCCTGCAGGTGTTCTTCCAATATCAATTGCCGTATTCCGGGCAGCTGGATTTCGCGCAACGCCTCGACTACCCGGCCGACGTCGCCAATCTGTTGGTCGGCGACACCCAGGTCAGCGTGACCGGCGAAAACGTGTCCGACCTCGGGGTACAGACGATCCAGGGCCTGACCTTCCAGCAATTTCAGCGCGATGGTTTGGCGGCCGGAGACACGCTGGCCTTCAACGTCAGCGGAGCAGCGAGCGCGGTCGACCCAGCGCTGGGCGATGCGACCGGCGCGACCACAACCGCCGTATCGACCGACGACACCCTGAGCCTGGGCATCGGGCTGGGCGCTTTGAGCGCCGTCGCAGCCGGCCTCGGCCTGTGGTGGTACCGCCGACGCCAGGCGCCGGCCGTCCCCGCCTCCGCCTCCGGAGCAGCCGATGGGCCGATCACGCGCGAGGACTGGCTGCTGGCGATCGCCGAGCTCGACGACGAGCACGCCGCCGGCAAACTCTCGGAGCCCGAGTACCGGCGCGAGCGCGCCTGGCTGCTGGCCGAGCTGCAGAAAGTGTGGGACGCGGAGGGCTGAGCCACCTGATCCGGGACGAACTGTGTGATCGCAGGCCGGGGCAGCGCCCCGGCCTTTTTCTTGTCGGGGATCGTTCGTGCCAATTTGTATCCATTCGCGAAATTCGTGGCAAAACGCCTGCTGTTTCACCTGAGATGCGATTGCCCTGATACAGACCCACGTCTGCTCCGGCGAGGGTATCATTACGGCATGGATGAGCCTGGTCTGATCCGAGACGCGCAGGATGGTGACGTCGACGCCTTCAATCGGCTGGTTCTGGCCTACCAGAACCTGGCCTATAACGTCGCCTATCGCATCATGGGCGACGCCGCCTCGGCCTCTGACGCCACCCAGGACGCCTTCATCTCAGCCTATCGCCATCTCCCCGACTATCGGGGCGGGTCGTTCAAAGCCTGGTTGATGCGCATCGTCACCAACGCGTGCTACGACGAGCTGCGGCGGCGACAGCGTCGACCGGCGACGTCGCTGGAGGATCTGGTCAGCGAGGACGGCCCGGATCTGGAGAGCGAGCGTTCTTTAGCCTCGCCCGATGACGGGCCAGAAGAAGTGGCGCAGCGTCGTGAAGTCGCAAGCGCCATACAGAATTGCCTGAACCATCTGCCTGAGGACATGCGTGTCGTCGCGGTTCTGTGCGATGTTCAGGGTTTCGATTACGGTGAGATCGCGTCCAGCACGGGGCTCGCGCTGGGCACCGTGAAGTCGCGATTATCGCGTGCGAGGGCGCGATTGCGTGATTGCCTGCAGGGCGTCCGGGAACTATTGCCGGCGATCTATCGTCTGAGCGATGAGGCGTCGGTATGATTTCTGAACGCGACTACGAAGTACTCTCCGCTTATGTCGATGGTCAGTTGGGCGAGCGCGATCGCACAGCGCTCGAGGCCCGACTGTCCGATGACCGTGCGCTGCGCCTGGCCCTCAAGGATCTGCGCCAGGATAAGCTGCTCCTGCGCAAGCTGCCGACGGCCCGTGCACCGCGAGCCTTCACGTTGACCCGCGCGCAGGCGGCTTCGATTCGCGCACCGCGCCGTCGCAACGGCTTCTTTTCAACGTTCAATGTCATGCGCCTGGCCACCGGCCTGGCGAGTCTGCTTTTCGCCACACTGCTTGGTCTCGACCTGGCGCGCACCGGCGCGCTGGTTGCGCGCGAGGAAGCGCCGGGCGTCGTCACGGCCGGTGAGGTCGCGGCACCCCAGGCCGACGGTGTCGCCGAGATCGCGGGGTCTACCGCCAACGAGCTGACCGAGGCGCCCGAGTTTGCGGCGTTGGCGGGTCCGCCCGAGGCCACACCCGTGGAAGGCGCAGGCGGAGGCGGAGCCGACTCGACCGCCACCGAGGACCTCTCGGGTGCGGCCCTGACCGGTCCCTCCGAGCTCGAAGGCGCGCAAAGCGGCGGCGATCCCGAGGCGACTCCCGATCTGGCGACCGGTAAGGTCGCGGGAGAGCAGGCGACACCCGTCGCCGAAACCGAAGACCTGCTGCGCATCAGTCAGGAGACCGACGCCACGCCTGAGTCGACCACCCTCGCTTTTCAGGCGCCGCTGGAGCCCGGGGCGGCCCCGCTGGCCGAGTCGGATGATGCCGGCGCACGAGAACTACAACCGGAGCCCGCGATCCAGTTGTGGACGATGGCTGCCGGCGCCCTGGCCCTGGCCCTGGCCGCACTGACGGCAGCGGTGTGGCTTATGCGGCGCGGCGCGCGTTGAAAGGCGATTCGAGTCGCCTTCTCCCAACCCCCTTCCCGGAAACGCACACCTGGTGCGAAAAGAACAACACGCCTGGTGCGTTTCCCGGACAGGGGCCCAGAAGCGGCGGGCCAGGGCACAGGGAGACGCCCCACGCGCTCCACTACACGCCTAAAAGCCCTGCTTTATACTCAACGGCATGGAACCTGCAGAACGTCTGGCATTGATGCGCTACTGCGTGCGCTGCGGAACCGGGCTGGAGCGCCGCGAGGTCTACGGCGCCGAGCGGCCAGTCTGCCCCGACTGTGGCCACATTCACTTTCTGGACCCCAAGGTCGCCGTCGCGGTCGTGGTCGAACAGGCCGACCGGATCTTGTTGATCCGACGCCGGGGCAATCCGGAGGCCGGCAAGTGGTCGGTGCCGGCCGGCTTCATGGATGCGGGTGAAGACCCACGCCGGGCCGCCGAGCGCGAGGCGCTGGAAGAGACCGGTCTGGAGGTCAGGGCCGGCGATCTGTGGGACCTGTACCCGCGCAGCGAGCCGCATGAGGGCGCCGACCTGCTGCTGGCGTTCAGGGCCGTGGTCGTGGGCGGGCAGCTGAACCCCGGCGATGACGCGGTCGATGCCCGTTTCTTCGGGAAGGATGAGTTGCCAGAGCCCATCGCCTTCGGCTCGGCCCGCGCGATCCTGGCGGGTTGGCGGGGAGCGGTTTAGCAGACCTTCACCGACTCTTCACGCAGGTTTTGGGACGCCCGGGTCCCGGGATGATTATGATAAGGACACTGTGATGCACGAATCGGTGGCCACCTCCCACTCCGGTAAGACCGGCCCCATGACCCCCGGGACCGATCCGACGACCGCGCCGGGTCAGCTCCTCAAGGACGTCAATCGCCTGGCGGAAGATCTGCGCAACCGGCTGGAGCGACAGGCCAACACCCTGCGCAACGTCCCGCCGGCCCTGATCGACGGGCTCAACCAGATCCGGGCCGCGCTGGATGCGGCCGCGCCGGCCGTGGTCGCACAAGAGGGTGAGCTGGCTCGTTTGAGGGCGCTGGCCGACACGGCCTCTGTCGTCAACTCCTCACTCGATCTCACCCTGGTGCTCAACCAGGTGATGGATACCATCATCGCCCTGATCGGCGCCGAGCGCGGCTTCCTGATGTTGCGCAACGACCGGAACGAGTTGCAGCTGCGCATCGCGCGCGGCATGGACCGCGAGCAACTGGCCCAGGAAGACTTCACAGTCAGCCGCACGGTGCTGGCGGCGGTGGCCGAGAGCGGCCAGCCGGTGGTCACCACCAACGCCTCCGACGATCCGCGGTTTTCGGCCCAGGCCAGCGTCATCGGCTACAACCTGCGCTCTATCGTGTGCGTGCCGCTCAAGGTGCGCGGCCGGTTGACGGGCGTGATCTACGCCGATAGCCGCATTCGCAGCGGGCTGTTCACCGAGCGCGAGCGCGACCTGCTGGCCGCCTTTTCGAACCAGGCCGCCATCGCGATCGAGAACGCGCGTCAGTTCCAGCAGGTGAGCGAGCTGAAGGAACTGCTTGACAACATCTTCGCCTCGATCGCGTCGGGCGTGATCACGACCGATATGCAGGATGTGGTGACGCTGGCTAACCGCGCCGCCGAGGCGATCCTGGGGCGCACCCGGGCCGAGTTGATCGGTAAGCCGTTGGCGCAGGCACTGCCTAACGTTGAACATGCCCTGCAGCTAATGATGGGCCAGGTCAAACGCGACGGCCGCGCCTTGCTTGGCCAGGAAGCGCAGACCGATCTGCCCGGGCGCGGCGCCCGCGACTGGCGCCTGAACGTCAGCCCGCTTGCCAGCGGTGCGCGCAGCGCCCAGGGCGTGGTGATCGTGCTCGACGACGTCACCGAGCAACGCAAGCTGCGCGACAAGCTGGACATCTTCACCCGCATGGTCCCGCCGCAGGTCGTCGAGCGGCTCAATCTGCAGGGCCTCAAGCTCGGCGGCGAGCGCAAAGACGTCAGCGTCATCTTCGCCGACATCGAAGGCTTCACCAGCCTGAGCGAAAGCGTCGACCCCGAGATCCTGATCGAGGCGCTCAACCGTTACGTCGGCACCGCGGCCGAGGTCCTGCTCGACGAGGAAGCCACGGTCGACAAGTTCGTGGGCGATGCCGTGATGGCGTTCTTCAACGCCCCGGACGATCAGCCCGATCACCCCTTGCGCGCCTGCCGCGCGGCTTTGCGTATGCGAGACGCCGTCGCGGCCCTGCAGACGCAGATGCCCGAAGACTATCAAATGAGCTTCCGGATCGGCGTGCACTGCGGCGAGGCAGTCGTCGGCCTGGTCGGGCACAAGAACCGCCTCGACTACACCATCATCGGCGACACAGTCAACACCACCAAGCGCATCGAGGATCGCGGCACGGCGGGCAAGGTGACCATCAGCGAAGCGGTCTATCGCCGCATCGCCGACTGGGCCGTGGTCGGCGCCGCGCAGAACCTGCAACTGAAAGGCCGGGTGCAGCCGGTGGTCGTATACGAGTTGCTGGAGTTGAAGTAGCCGGTCGGCTGGCCTTCCCCAACCCCTCCATGGAAACGCGCGCAGGTCGGCTGTTCGACCTGCGCGCGTTGCGCGTTTCCTCGGAGGGGGCCCAGAGCGTGGTGCTTTAGGGGCCTGGAGAGGGTGCCACGGCATTGTTACACGTTTCGATGTGCGCCCCGGCACACCGCCCTTGGACCTGGCGCCGGGTCGCTTGCACCACGCTCCACGCACTGAACTCCGAATTCCACGCCACGTCCTGGCCCCCGGATCGGTTCGGTACAATCACTCCCTATGTTGACTGACCTCATCGGGTGGGCCTACACCGCCACCGTGATCGGGATCGCCATCTTCGGCGGCCACATGGCATTGCTGTTGGCCGTGACCCTGATCACGCGCCGGCAGCCGCGCCAGGTGCACCCGGCTGTCACGGCAGGCGCGCTTGGGAAACCGTTCGTGCTGGTGCAGCTCCCGTTCTACAACGAGCGCACGGTCGCCGAGCGCGTGATCACGGCAGCAGCAGCCCTCGCCTGGCCGCGAGATCGGTTGCATATCCAGGTGCTGGACGACTCGACCGACGACACCCCGCTCCACGCTCGCGCCTGTGTGGCGCGCGTGGCGGCCGCCGGAGCCCCGATCTCGTACCATCACCGGCGTGAGCGAGTCGGGTTCAAAGCCGGTGCGCTCGCGGCCGGCCTGGCGCAGGTCCCCCAGGCCGAGTTCGTGGCCATCTTCGACGCCGATTTCGTGCCGCCTTCCGGGATCCTGGAGCCGTTGCTGGCGCCCTTCGCGGATCGCCCAGAGCTTGGCCTGGTCCAGGCCCGGTGGGAGCACCTCAACGCCGATGCCAACGCGTTGACCCTGGCGCAGGCCGTGATGTTCGACAGCTACTTCGCGATCGATCAGGTCGCGCGCTCGGAGGCCGGGTTGCTGATGAACTTCAACGGCAGCGCGGGGCTGTGGCGCCGGGCCTGCATTGACGCCGCCGGCGGATGGCAGGGCGACACGTTGGCCGAGGATCTCGATCTCTCGTACCGCGCCCAGATCAAAGGCTGGCGTCTGAGCTATCGCATGGACCTCGGCGTGCCGGCCGAGTTGCCCACCACGCTGGCTGCCTTTCGACAGCAGCAATTCCGCTGGGCGCAGGGCTCGTTTCAGGTCTTTCGCAAGCTCGGCCGATCGCTCAGCCGGTCGCCGATCGGGCTGCACAAGCGCCTGCTGGGCGGGCTCCACATGTTGGGCTACCTGCCGCATGTGCTCCTGGTCGGCTCGCTGCTCTTAAGCCTGCCGTTGATCCTGTTGGGCGGTTACGCCCCGGTGCACTGGGGCGCGCTCTCGGCGCTGGCCTTTGTGCCGCTTTTGGTCGCCGCCTGGGGGCAATGGGCCCTGGCGGCGCCGCGTGGCGAGTCGCCCTGGCGCGCCTTGTTGCGGTTGTGGACCTTTCCCATCCTGACGCTGGTCTTCCTCGGCCTGGCCTGGAGCACGACCCAGGCCTTCTGGGGCGCTCTGATCGGCAAAGGCCGGGCCTTTGAACGCACGCCGAAACGCGGCGAAGGAGGAGGGCCGACTTACACCGAGCGCGCCGGCGATTGGTTCGTCGGCGAGATCGGGTTGGCACTCTATGCCGGTCTTTCCGGCTGGCTGGCCTGGCGGAGTGCGCCCGAGCTGGTGCCAGTCCTGGCGCTTTATGCGGCCAGTTTTGGTCTGACCGTCGGCCTCGGTCTTTGGGAGCAGCGCGGACGACGCGGCTCGAGCTCCCGGATTGAGCGAGGGCAACTTCCGGACGCGACTCGGCGGCGCTAACCCGGCTCTAGGCGGGCGGAAGGCGTCCCGCGCCGCAACCAGGCGCGGATGCGCGGTAGCGCCGAGGTGAAGACCCGATAGCGCCACGGCGATGGCGCGAAATCCCAGGCGCCGATCCCGTGTTGAACGGCGCCGTTGAAGCCTTCTTTGAAACGCCAGACGCCCCACATTCGATCGGCCTCTTCGAAGGTATCCGGCGCGCCCCACAGATCGTAGGTCGTCAGCCCATGATCCGCGGCCCAGCGGATCGCCTCCCACTGCAGCAGGTGGTTGGGCATGCGATCACGATGCGCAGCCCGGCTCATGCCGTAGAAATACCAGGCGGTGGGGCCGTAGTGAAAGAGCACGATCGCGGCCACCACCTCGCCCTCCACCGCGGCCATCAACGGCCGGGCATGGCCGTCGGCCAGCAATGTGCGCCAGACGTCGGCGTAATAGGCCGGCGGGCGGATCAAGAACCCGTCGCGCGCCGCCGTTTCGGCATACAGCGCCGCCAGTGTGGAAAGGTCATCGAGGCCGCCGACGCGCACGGTCACGCCCTTGCGGGCCGCCAGCCGGACGTTGTAGCGCATCTTCTGCTTCATGTCGGCCAGCACGGCCTCGGCGCCGCGGGTCAGGTCGAGCCGGACGGTGTTGCGAAACTGCACCTGCTCGGGCGAGACGACCCAACCGCGAGCGGTCAGCGCGGCACGGGTTGACTGGCCGGTGGGCTGCTCGACCTCGGCCCCGAACAGCCCCAGCTTGAGCGCGACGTCGGGGTCGAGTTTGAGTGCGATCGCGCCGCGGCGGCGGGCCAGGTCTTCGAGATCGGTCAGCACCTGATCGCGCAGGGCTGTGTCGCCCCAGTCGAGCAGCGGCCCGCGCGGCACGTAGAGATAGCGCACCAGGCCGCGCGCGGCGGTCCGGGTCAGCACCTGGGCGGCCGCGCGGCCGTTCGGCCAGGCCAGGCGCTCCGCCTGCCAGCCCCAGCGGCTCTTGATCTCGCCCCAGGACCAGGATTGCAGGATGTGGGCGCCGGGGAGCGATTGAGCGAGCGCGTCCCAGGCGCGTGCGTCGGTGAGGGTGGACAGGGTCATGGTTATTGGAAGCGGGCGGTGTGGGGCGCCTCAATCGCCGGTGGCGCGCCGGGCGACGTACCAGGTATAGAGCCGATAGAGCCAGGGATTGTCGATCCGGTCCCACGCGCCGACGGTGCGCGTGAGCCTTCCGCCCCAGCCGCGCTTGAAACGGTACACGCCCCATAGGCCGTCGCGACGTTTCTCGAAGCCGGCTTCGAGCTCGGCCTCGTCGGCATCCGGCACACCCCACAGGTCGTAGACCAGCGCGCCGTTCTGGCGGGCCCATTCCATGCCCGTCCATTGGGCCAGGTAGGGCGCCATGCGCTGGCGTTCGTGATCGGACGAGGCACCGTACAGGTACCAGGCGGTCTCGCCGACGATGAAGACCATCACGGCGGCCAGCAACCGGCCCTCGAGCTCGGCGAGCGCCAGCGCGACGCGGCCCTGGGCCGCAAACAGGTCATAGGCGGCGACGTAGTACTCAGGCGCATGCACGCCGAAACCGTCGCGGGCACCGGTCATATGCATCAGGGCATTGAAGGCGGCGAGATCGGCAACCGTGCCGATCCGGGCCTGGACGCCCTTCTTCTCGGCCAGTCGGATGTTGTAGCGCGTTTTCTGCTTCATGCGCGCCAGCACGGCCTCGGCGTCACCGGTCAGGTCGACCAGCACGGAGCGACGCGGTTGGATGACGTGCGGCGATTGACGCAGACCCACGGCGCGCAGGGCCTCGGCCGCTGCGGGCGAGTCTTCGACATCGGGTTCGAGCTTGAGCATGAAGGCGCCACGGCGGCGCGCGGCCTGGGCCAGCGCCGTCACCTGGGCGGACGTCGGCAGGGGGCCGCGCGGCACGTAACCCAGACGCAGACCGAGTGGGAGCCTCCGGTAGAGCAGAAGGTGATCGGCGACGGTCTCGGCCTCCCAGCCGAAGCGGGACTTCAGGTCCCCCCAGGCCGGCGATTGGAGCAGGTGCGACATCGCGCCCATTGTAATGGACGGTAGCCTTCGGCTGTATCCATCGGCTGCATCCATCGGCTGCGTCCATCGGTGCGTCCGTCAGGGCGGCTGTTGGGGCGGCTGTTGGGGCGGCTGTTGGGGCGGCCCTTGTGGCCGCCCTCCCGGCCGCCCTCCCGGCCTTCGCTTGCCATAATCCCCCTCGACCCCGGCCAGCGCTCGCGGGCCACCGTTGGGTTCGCGAGGGAAGCCCAAAAAACCTGACGGCCGCGGAGCTCTGATACTTTCCCTATTTGCTGCAAATTTCCGATTTCGATGGCCGATATTGGGTGGCCAAAAACCGTGAATGTCGTTTGACGCCCCGCACGACTCGTGTTAGCATCCGTTCCGGAATTCACAAATGCCCCGTTTGGAGCCGTAATGGTCGATAATAACTGGATTTTTATCGGCGTCTTTCTTCTGATTGCTGGTCTCTTCCCGGCCGCGCCCATCATTATGGGCAGCATGATCTTTGGCCCTAAGAAGGGTAATGCAGTCAAGAGCAGCACCTACGAATGCGGTGTCGAGACCGTCGGCGACACCTGGGTGCAGTTCAAGATGCAGTATTACATCTTCACCCTGGTCTTCGTCGTCTTCGACGTCGGCATGGTGTTCCTGTTCCCATTTGCCATCGCCTACCAGCAGGTGTCGCTTTTCGCCGCTCTGGCGGTGATGGGCTTCCTGTTCATCATCGTCGGCGGGCTGGCGTACGTGTGGCAGAAGGGCGCCCTGCGCTGGGTCTAAGCCGGGCACAAAAACTTGAACGCCGATCGCGACAAGCGGTCGGCTTTTTGTTGTCGAGTAGAATGGTGGGGCGTGTCCCCTACTGAGCCAAGAGCACAATCGAGGTTGCGGGATGGACTTTTTTCTTAACCCCCTGGGCTTCATTCGTGAGTGGCTGCTGTCGCTCCTGACATCGATTGGCATCACGGGCCCGGCCGGCGATTTCGCCCTGATCGTGCTTGGCACCGTGGTTGTCGGCGGCCTGGGCCTGACCCTGCCGCTGGCGCTGATCTACATCGAGCGCCGTCTGATCGGTCGCTTCCAGGACCGGATCGGCCCGAACCGGGTCGGCCCGGAAGGCATCTTTCAAACCGTCGCCGACGCCATCAAGCTCCTCATCAAAGAAGACATCACGCCCCTGGGCGCCGACAAGTTCATCTACAACCTGGCCCCGATCATGGCCGTGGTGTCGGTGTTGACGATGTGGGCGATCCTGCCCTTCTCGTATAACGTCTTCGGCACAGACCTGAACGTCGGCGCGTTGTATTTCGTGAGCGTGGGCTCGCTCGGCACGCTGGCGATCATGCTTGGCGGCTGGGCCTCGAACAACAAATACGCCTTGCTCGGCGCGTTCCGCACCGTAGCGCAGATGGTGTGCTACGAAGTGCCCATGATCCTGGCGATTTTGGTGCCGGTGCTGCTCGCCTCGAGCATGAGCATGAACGCTATTTCGGCCGCGCAGGATCAGGTCTGGTTCCTGTTCAGCGCGCCGGTCGCTGCCTTCATCTTCTTCCTCACGTCGGTGGCCGAGACCGGCCGCGCGCCGTTCGACCTGCTCGAAGCCGAATCCGAGATCGTGGCCGGCTTCAATATCGAGTACTCGGGTATGAAGTTCGGCATGTTCTTCGTCGGCGAGTTCCTGCACGCCTTCACGGTCGGCGCGCTGACAGCCACGCTCTTTATGGGCGGCTGGACCGGGCCGTTCGCCGACCAATACCCGCTGTTGGGCATGCTGTACTTCTCGCTCAAGGCCTTCATCGCCTACTTCGTCGTGATCTGGATGCGCGCGACCTTCCCGCGCATCCGCATCGACCATATGCTCGAGCTGAACTGGAAGTTCCTGGTTCCGCTGGCGCTGGGCTCGATCGTGGTCACGATGCTGGTCGACAAGCTGTACGCCGAGTTCCTGCAGGCCCTGTTCGTCGAGGGCGCGCGGGCTTATGTGCGCGGCGGCCTGCTCCTCCTGGGGAACCTGGCGCTGGCCGCGGGGGCGATGGTCATCGCGACCCGCGCCGCCCGGTACATGCGCCTTAAGGAAGAGTCGGACAAGTACATGCCGGTCGTCGAGGCCGAGCACGGCCATGATGACCATGGCCATGACGATCACGGGCACGAGCCGCACGGGGTGGTTGCTGCGGCTCACTGATTTGGCTCGCGTGGTGGGGTGCCCCGTCAACCGGAGCACTTCAGCGCGCGTGGGATTTCTCTCTGGGTGTGCGTGCGGCGCCGGGGCGTTTCCGGGCGCCGGGGTTGATGGAACACGTCTATGTCTCTTGATGCCTCACAATTCGTCTTCCTGGTGACGGCGCTCGTGATCGTGGTCTCGGCGCTGTTCGTCGTGACCGCGCGCAATCTGGTGCATGCCGCGCTCTGGCTGATCGCGACCTTCGCCGGGATGGCCGTCATTTTCGTGCTGTTGAACGCGGGCTTCCTGGCGCTGGTGCAGGTGGTCGTGTATATCGGCGCGATCTCGATCCTGATCATCTTCGCCATCATGCTTACCCGGCGCGTCATGCAGGACACGGGCCCGCAAACGAACGCGAACTGGTATTGGGGAGCGGTGGTCGCCGTCGGGGTGCTGGTCGCCGCGCTGACTATGCTGCAACTGCCGAACGCGTTGACGCTCGGAGCGTCCAGCCTGGTGCCGGGCTTCTCGTCCGCGCCGCTGCCTCAGCCGGCTGAGTTCGCGGACGCGGCCGCCTTCAACACCGCCACCCTTGCGAACCTGGGCCTGGCGCTCTCGAGCCCGGATCATTACCTGCTGCCGCTGCTCCTGGTCGGCGCGCTGCTCGCAGTCGCGATGGTCGGCTCGATCAACATCGCCCGCGACGACAAGGAGAGGGAGTAAGCCATGTCGATCCCGCTTTCGTGGTATCTGGCCCTCTCGGCCGCGCTTTTCAGCATCGGCGTCTTTGGCGTGCTCTCGCGCCGGAACGCCGTCGGTGTGTTGATGGGCGTCGAGCTCATGCTCAACGCCGTCAACATCAACCTGGTGGCCTTCTGGCATTACGGCGCCTTCGGCCCGTCAACGGGCCTGGCCTTCGCCCTGATCGTGATCGCCATCGCGGCGGCCGAGGCGGCCGTCGGCCTGGCCCTGATCATCTCGGTGTACCGCCGCCGCAAGACCGTGGTGGTCGACGACGTCAACCTGATGAAGTTCTAGCCCAAAGGCTGTAAGCCGCCGGCTGGCGAAAGACAAACGCGCGCATGAGCCCTGAACTCGTCTCCCTCACCTGGTTGATCCCGGTCCCGCCGCTGGTCAGTTTCTTCCTGATCATCCTGCTGACCAACCGCTCCAAGGCCCTGAGCCACACGATCGCGATTGCGTCGATTGCGACCTCGTTCGTTTTGAGCTGGATCGTGGCGTTCGCGGCCTTTGGTACCCCGCACTTTGGCGCCGAGGACGCGATTGGCGCGCTGTCGGTGCCCTGGTTCGATGTGGGCTCGGGCGCCTTCATGATGGGCGTGCTTGTCGACCCGCTGACCGCGATCATGCTCTTTTTCGCCTCGACTGCGATGCTCGCGATCTTCGTGTACAGCGTCGGTTACGGCAACTACGGCAAGAAGCTCGATCCGCATGACAAGCCGGGCTGGCCGGCGCACAACGGCGTCGACCCGCTATACTCGCGCTTCTTCGCGTACCTCTCGCTCTTCGCCTTCGGCATGCTCGTGCTGATCCTGGCCGACAACCTGTTGCTCATGTTCATGGGCTGGGAGGTCATGGGGCTGTGCTCGTACCTGCTGATCGGCTTCTGGTATGCGCGCAAGTACGACGACCCGAACAAGATCACGCCGCGCCAGGCCGGGGTCAAGGCCTTCATGACCACGCGCGTCGCCGACGTGATCATGCTGCTCGGCATCGTCTACCTGTACTACGCCACCGGCACGCTCTCGTTCCGCGAGATCATGTTCGCGCATGAGGGCGAGTGGCTGCATCACCTGGCGAGCACGCCCTCGCTGATCGTCGGCCTGTCGCAGGCCAGCCTGATCGGCATCCTGCTGCTGATCGGCACGATCGGCAAGAGCGCGCAGTTCCCGCTGCACACCTGGCTGCCCGATGCCATGGAAGGCCCGACCCCGGTCTCGGCCATGATCCATGCGGCCGCCATGGTCTCGGCCGGTGTGTACGCCGTGATCCGCATGTACCCGGTGCTGGCGGCCGATGGATTGATCGCCCATACCGCCGAGGCCGCCGGTCACGCGGCTGAAGCTGCGGCGCACGGCCCGGTGATCACGACGCCGATGGGCGTGCTGGCCTTTATCGGCGCCTTTACAGCGCTCTTTGCCGCGACCATCGCGGTCTCGCAAAACGACGTCAAGAAGGTGCTGGCCTATTCCACCATCTCGCAGCTCGGCTTCATGCTGGCCGCGCTCGGCATCGGCGGCTACGTGGCGGCGGCCTTCCACCTGATGACCCATGCCTTCTTCAAGGCCCTGCTCTTCCTGGGCTCAGGCTCGATCATCCACGGCATGGAGCATGGCGCGCACCACGCGCACGACCACGCCAGCGACCCGCAGGACATGCGCTTTATGGGCGGGCTGCGGCACAAGATGCCGATCACATTCGTCACCTTCTTCATCGGCGGCATGGCGCTAGCCGGGTTGCCGTTGGTGACCGCGGGCTTCTGGTCGAAGGACGAGATCCTGCTGGACGCCTTCCTGCATGCCCCGCTCGTGTTCTATACCCTGGCGCTGGCGGCGCTGCTGACGGCGTTCTATACCACGCGCCAGCTGTGGATGGTGTTCTTTGGCGCCCCGCGCTCACCCTCGGCCGAGCAGGCCCACGAAAGTAGCTGGACGATGACGGCCCCGCTGGTGGTGCTCTCGGTCTTTGCTGTGGGCGCCGGTTGGCTCAACATCCCGGCTGACTTCCCGCTCTTCGGGCAGCTGGTGGCGAGCCTCGGTCTCGAGCCGGGCTGGCTCCATCACTTCCTCGGCGGGACGCTGGTCGAGCACCCCGAGGCCCCGGCCTTTACCCCCGTGCCGCTGATCACGTCGGTAGTCGTGGCGCTGGGAGGCATCCTGCTCGGCTGGCTCGTCTACCGCAATGCCTGGAAGACGTCGAGCGACGTCGACCCGGTCGAGCGCGGGATCGGCAGTGTGCTGTACGGCCTGCTCAAGAACAAGTACTGGGTTGACGAGCTGTACGACGTGCTCTTCGTCAAGCCCGCGTTTTGGCTCGGCCGCGTGTTCTTCACCGGCATCGACAAGGGCGTGATCGACGGCTTCCTGCACGGGGTGGCCTGGATCAGCCTCGGCGTCGGCAACGTGTTCCGCGATTACTTCGACAAACCCGTGGTCAACGGGGCCAGCGACGGCTCGGGTGTGGCGGTCAAGTGGGCCGGGCGCGAGCTGCGGCCGATCCAGACCGGGCGCGTCCAGCACTATCTGGTGATGGTCATGGCCGGCGCAGCCGTGATCGGCGCCTTCATGTGGATGGCACGGTGAGCAGCATGGACCTCCTGAACAGTCATCTTCTCAGCTTGATCCTGTTTGCGCCGACGCTCGGCGCACTGGTGCTGCTGCTGATCCCCAAGGACCAGGTCGGCGCCATTCGCTGGGCGGCGCTCGTCGCCTCGCTGGTGCCGCTGGTGCTGTCGGTGGTGCTCTGGCTGAACTTCAACGCCGGGGCGGCCGGGTTCCAGTTCCGCGAGGACTACCTGTGGTTCCCGCTGATCGGCTCCGACTACCGGCTGGGCGTCGACGGCATCAGCCTGCCGATGGTGCTGCTGACGGCGATCCTGTCGCCGCTGGGCATCCTCTTCAGCTTTGGGGTGCAGGACAAGGTCAAGGCCTACATGATCCTGTTCCTGCTGCTCGAGACCGGCAGCTTCGGCGTGTTCATGGCGCTCGACCTGCTGGTGTTCTTCCTGTTCTACGAAATCGGCCTGATCCCGATGTACTTCTTGATCAACATCTGGGGCAGCGCCAACAAGCAGTACGCGTCGTTCAAGTTCATGCTCTACACCATGGCCGGCTCGCTCGGCCTGCTGCTGGGCATCCAGGTCATCGGCCTGACGCTCGGCTCGTTCAGCCTCGAGACCGCCATCGCGGCCTGGCCGACCTGGTCGGGCACGATCGCGGGTCTGCCGGCGACGACGGTTCGCATGGTGGCGTTCGTCGCCTTTGTGGTGGCCTTCGCCATCAAGGTGCCGATCTGGCCGTTGCACACCTGGCTGCCGGATGCCCACACCGAGGCCCCGACGGCCGGCTCGATGATGCTGGCCGGCATTCTGCTGAAGCTGGGCGCCTACGGCTTCCTGCGCCTGGTGCTTCCGCTTTACCCGGTCGAGGCCGCGGCGGGCGCCTGGGTGCTGGCGCTGTTCGCGACCATCGCGATCGTGGCCACCGCCTTCGCCTCGTTCGGCCAGACCGACTTCAAGCGCCTGGTCGCCTACTCGTCGGTCAACCACATGGGTTTCGTGGCACTGGGCGTGGCCGTCGCGGCCTGGACGGCCCAAAACGGAAGCGCCGAAGAGGGCATCCTGGCCCTGAACGGCGCGGTCCTGCAGATGTTCAACCATGGCCTGAGCGCGGCCGGCATGTTCCTGCTGGTCGGCGTGATCTACGACCGGACGCACACGCGCAACCTCGACGACTTCGGCGGTTTGATGCCGCTGATGCCGGTCTATGGCGGCCTGCTACTGTTCACCAGCATGGCCTCGCTGGGTCTGCCGGGGTTGAACGGCTTCGTCTCGGAGTTCATGGTCGTGCGCGGCAGTTTCCCGGTCTTCTCGGCCCTGACTGCGATCTCGATGCTGGGCCTGCTGATGACCGGCGCGTACATCCTGCGCGGGATCTACAAGACCATCTACGGCCCGCTCAACACCAAGTGGGTCGGGCACACGTCCGACATCTCGGTTCGCGAGATCATCGCCTGGGCGCCGCTCGGCATCCTGATGCTGGTGCTCGGCCTCGCGCCGAATTGGATGGTGAGCGTGATCAACGCGGCGGTGACGCGACTGTTCTAGAGCCCAGGGTCCACGTTCGGCGAATTGCCGATTGTGGATTTCTGATTTCTGATTGCTGAAGGCTGACAGCTAACAGCTGCGAGTGGAATTATGACCTTTCCTTTTCTCTCGGTCATCACGTTTGCGCCGTTGGTGGCGGGCCTGGGCATTCTGCTGCTGCCGCCCGAGCGTAAGGACGTGGCCCGGGCCACGGCCCTGGTGACGGCGGCCTTCACGGTGCTGCTGTCGGGCCTCCTGTACTTCGGCTATGACCAGGCGGCCGGAGGCTTCCAATTCGTCGAGGATGTGGCCTGGATCCCGCAGCTGGGCATTCGCTATCACATGGGCGTCGACGGCTTCAGCCTGCCGATGTTGCTCCTGACCGGCATCGTGCTGCTCACCGGTGTGATGATCTCGTGGGGGGTCGAGGACCGGGCCCGCGAGTACATGGCCTTTTTCCTGATCCTGTCGGTCGGCGTGTTCGGCGTGTTCGCGGCGCTCGACCTGTTCCTGTTCTTCTTCCTGCTCGAGATCGCGGTCTTCCCCAAGTTCCTGATGATCGTGGTCTGGGGCTACCCGAAGACGCGCGAGTACGGCGGCATGAAGTTGACGCTGTACCTGTTCCTGGCCTCGCTGGTGGCCCTGGTCGGCGTGCTGGCGCTGTACGCGGCGCTGCCGGCCGGCGCGCGCTCGTTCGGCCTGCTCGACCTGGCGGCCGCGAACTTCTCGCCCGAGCTGCAGCGCTGGGTCTTCCCGCTGATCTTCGGCGGCTTCGCGATCATGGGCGCGATCTTCCCGCTGCACTCGTGGGCGCCGGACGGCCACGTGGCCGCGCCGACCGCGATCTCGATGATGCTGGCCGGCGTCGAAATGAAGATCGGGATGTACGCGGCCCTGCGCCTGGGTGTATACCTGCTGCCCGAGGGCGCCAAGTTCTGGGCGCCCGTGATCGTGGTCTTCGCGCTGGTGAACGTGATCTACGCGGCTTATATCGCGTTGATCCAGAAGGACTTCAAGTACATCATCGGCTTTTCGTCGGTGTCGCACATGGGCCTGGTGATGCTGGGCTTCGCCACGCTCAACCCGCTTGGGTTGACGGGCGCCGGGCTGCAGATGTTCTCGCACGGCGTGATGACGGCCCTCTTCTTCTCGATCGTCGGCATGGTTTACGACCGCGCCCACACCCGCATGCTCCCGG
This sequence comes from Anaerolineales bacterium, assembly GCA_016789175.1. GTDB lineage: Bacteria > Chloroflexota > Anaerolineae > Anaerolineales > UBA6663 > UBA6663. The sequence continues at coordinate 14,285 of JAEURK010000149.1, read as the reverse complement.
AGTTGGGCGGTCTGATGCAGCGCATGCCCTGGGCGGGCATCGCCTTCCTGGTCGGCGGCTTCACGTCGATGGGCATGCCGGGCTTCTCGGGCTTCGTGGCCGAGATCCCGATCTACCTCGGCCTGTGGCAGGGCGTGGCGCTCGATCCGATCAACCTGCCGGGCTTCATGACCACGGCCTGGTTCTTCCCGCTGGCGGCCGTGATCTCGGCGCTCTCGATCGTCATCACGGCGGCCTACATCCTGCTGGCCGTGCGCCGCGTGTTCTTTGGCCAGCTCCCGGCGCAGCTTGCGGAGCTGCCGGATGTGTCGGCCCTCGACAAGGTCGCGCTGGGGCTGCTGAGCGGGTTGATGATCGTGGTCGGGTTGTACCCGGCCATCATGGCGCCGCTCGTGGAGAGCGGGCTCCGACCGGTGCTGCAAGCGCTGGGCGGCGGGTAGCGAGGGGCGAGGAGCCTTTCTTCATTCGTCGTTCGTCCGCGGTCACTGGATTAGGGCAAGTACTTGATGAATATTCAGCCTTTTGAACCGTCTCACCTTCTGGCGCTCGCGCCCGAGATCGTGCTCGTGATCTCGGCCGCCGTGATCATGCTCGCCGATGTCAACCGCGGCCGCGAGCGCAAGCGTGAACTCGGCGTGGTCGCTGCGCTTGGCTTCGGGGCCGCGCTGGTTGCCGCGCTGCTGTTCACGTTGCCCGGCCTGACCGCCGACGGCCAGTTCGGCGGCATGATCCGCAACGACACCGCGGCCTTCGCCTTCCGGATCCTGTTCCTGTTCGCGGGCATGGTGACGGCTCTGATCGCCACCGACTCGCCCGTGATCGGCAAGGAAGGCGAGTTCTTCCTGGTGTTGACCGGCTCGGTCATCGGCATGAATTTTATGGCCCTGTCGACCGACCTGGTGATGCTGTACCTGTCGATCGAGGCCTCGTCGATCGCGCTGTACGCCCTGGCGGGCTCGCTGCGTGAGAGCGACAAGAGCGCGGAATCCGGCCTGAAATACTTCCTGTTCGGCGCCTTCACCTCGACCGTGCTGTTGTATGGGTTCAGCCTTCTGTACGGTTTCGCGGGCAGCACCAATCTGTATGAGATCGGGGCTCGACTGGGCGAGGCCGGCGTCGGCGGTGTGCCGACCCTGCCTGTGATCCTGACCCTGCTGACGGTCGTGGTCGGCCTCGGGTTCAAGATCTCGGCCGTGCCCTTTCACTTCTGGGCGCCCGATGTGTACGAAGGCGCGCCGACCCCGATCACGGCCTTCCTGTCGGTGGCTTCCAAGGCGGCCGGCTTCGCCGTGCTGCTGCGGTTGTTGCTGACGGTCTTCCCGGGTTATGCCGGGATCTGGACCGGGATCATCGCGGCGCTGGCGCTCCTGACCATGACGATCGGCAACCTTCTGGCCATGCAACAGCGCAACATCAAGCGTCTGTTGGCCTATTCGTCGATCGCGCAGGCCGGCTACATCCTGCTCGGCCTGGCCGCCTACTACAACCTCAACACCGACGGCAACGTCGGCGGCGAGCACGCCATCGGCGCGGTCGTGTACTACCTCGGGATGTACACGCTCACCAACCTGGTGGCCTTCGGTGTGATCATCCTGGTCAGCCGGATCACCGGGTCGGACGAGATCGCCGACTTCAGCGGGCTCTCGCGGCGCTCGCCGGGCCTGGCCCTGGCGATGCTGGTGGCCCTGCTCTCACTGGGCGGCATCCCACCGCTGGCCGGGTTCTTCGGCAAGCTGTACCTGTTCGCGGCCGCGGCCGAAGCCAATCTGCTCTGGCTGGTCGTGGCCGGCGCCATCAACGCGCTCCTGGCCCTGTACTACTACCTGATCGTCATCAAGGTCATCTACCTGGGCCAGCCCAAGGACGAGGCCACGGTCCCGGTCAGCCGGCCTTACGTGTTCGCGCTCTGGGTGTGCTCGATCGGCGTCATCCTGGTCGGTGTCCTGGCGGGGCCGTTCGTGCAGATCGCGCAGGCGGCCGGCACGAACTTCCTAAGGTGAACTTTCGGCGGATGGCCCACCCGAGCCATCCGCCGAACGTTCATCCAGTCACTCGCATTGACTCTCGGTTTATGTGGGTGATAAAATGCACAATCTAATGACCCAGGAACCCAATTCGGCGCCGCCGCGGACCCCACAACCGGTCTCGACGGCGCTTCTCATGGCGATGGCCCTCGGGGGCGTCCTGGTGCTGGCCCTGGTGCTGGCCCTGGTCTTCATCGGGCGGCTGCTGGATCAGGCCGCGGGAACCCGGTTGCTGTTCACCCTGGGCCTGGCGGCGCTCAGCGCACCATTGAGCATCGGAATCCTGTATCAGTTCCTTCTGCGCGCGGTTCGCGCCGGCCAGAAGCAATCAAACTCGACTGTCGACCAATCATCATCTACGGAGAAGCAGCCTTGAGTTCACACGACCATGCTGAACCCACACGGCGCGTAGGCCTTTGGCGCTGGATCTGGCTGGCGATCATGATCGCGGGCGCTGTCCTGGCCTTTGGCGTTGGCGGGATCTTCAAGCCGGCTGCGCCGGCCGTGATCCTGCCAGCCGAGCCGGCCTGGCCCTCGCTCAAATTCGGCCCGGTGCTTGGTCAGGAGTTCTTCCTGAGCAACACGATGGCCTCGGCCTTTATCGCGGCCCTGCTCCTGGCCGCCGTCGTGTTCCTGGTGGTCCAGCCCTTCGTGCGGGCCGGCAGCCTGGTGCCCGGCGGGGGCTATCAGATCGTCGAGATGGCGATCGAGTGGTTGTGGGATCAGGCGGAGGCCGCGGCCGGCAGCAAGTGGGCCAAGGATATCTTCCCGATCACGGCCACGATCTTTATCGTCGTGCTCACGGTCAACCTGTTCGGCCTGTTCCCGATCCACGAGACGATCGGCTATACCAAGGTCGCGCACGGCAATGTGCAGGGCTATCACACCGTGAACGTCGGCGGCATCCATCTTCTCAACGGCGGCATGCCGGGCACCGAGGAAGATGAAGTCGCTGCGAACGCCGCCGCAACCGCCGGGCATGAGGCCGAAAGCCATGCGGCCGAGGGCGAGACGGCCAAGGAAGCCGAGCACTACTGGTCGTCGGACGAGGCCTGCGTGTACTGCGAGGTCGTGCCGAGCCTGCGGCGTGCCACGACCGACCTGAACTTCACGTTGGCGCTGGCGATCATCACGATGGTGCTGATCCAGGCCATGGGCGTGCGCGCGCTGGGGTTGGATTACTTCTCCAAGTTCTTCAACCTGAAGACGATCGTCACCAAGCCGTTCTTCGGCCTGATGGACTTCATCGTCAGCTTGCTCGAGATGATCTCGGAAATCGCGAAAGTCCTTTCGTTCTCGTTGCGGTTGTTCGGCAATATCTTCGCCGGCGGCCTGCTGCTCGCCATCCTGGGCTCGATGACCGTCTTCTTCGTCCCCGGCCTGCTGGTCGGTCTCGAAGTGGTCGTCGGCGCGATCCAGGCCTACGTGTTCTCGGCGCTGGCCCTGACCTTCATGAGCCAGGCGACCGTGAGCCACAGCGGCGAGGGTCACTAATCTCATCCGGAACCGTACTCTAGAAGACACACGCATCTAGGAGGAAGAACACATGGAGTTCAACGAAGTCTTTCAGGCCACGATGGTCCAGGTCGCCCGCCTGATCGGCGCTGGCCTGGCGATCATCGGCGTGGCCGGCGCCGGCGCCGGCATCGGCACGGTCGTGGGTGGCGCAGTGCAGGCCATGAGCCGCAATCCCGACTACACCGGCACGATCCAGACCAACATGATCCTGGGCATCGCCTTCGCCGAGTCGACCGCGATTTACGCCCTGGCCATCGCCCTCATCATCCTGTTCGTCTAAGACCGAGGTCGTCCATGGAAGCCCTTTCTCGACTTGGCATCAACTTCGGTTTTCTGATCGTTTTCGCGATCTATTTCGGGCTGGTGTACTTCGTCCTCAACCGCTGGGCCTACCAGCCGGTCCTCAAGATCCTGACCGAGCGCAAGCGCAAGATCGCTCAGGGCCTCGAGGATGCCCGCATCGCGGGTGAGGCGCGCGCGAATGCCGAGGCGCAGGCGAAGCTCGTGATCGCCGAGGCCCAGCAAGAGGCCAATCGCCGCGTGGCCGAGGCCGTCGAGCGCGCCGAGAAGCAGGCCGCTGAAGTGCGGGCCGCTTCTGAGGCCGATCGCGCTGCCAAACTCAAGCAGGCCGAGGCCGAAGCCGTGGCCGAGCGCAACCGTGTGCTGGGCGACCTGCGCGGCCAGGTGGCGGCGCTCGCGATGTCCGCGGCCAATAAGGTCATCGGCGAGGCGCTGGACGAGACCCGGCAGCGCGCGCTGATCAACGAGTTCTTCAGCGGCGTCAAGGCCGGCAAACTCACGCTCGTGGATCTCTCGGCCCACAACACCGTGGCCGAGGTCACCAGCGCGCTGCCGCTGACGGCCGATGAACAAAGCACGGTCAAGCGCGACCTGGGCGCCTCCGACGTGCACTTCAAGGTCGATCCCGAGATCCTGGGCGGCCTGGTGGTGCGCGTGGGCGATCGCGTCGTCGACGGTTCGGTGGCCGGCAAGCTCGACGGTCTGCGGACCGCCGTGCGCTGATCGTCGTCTCTCGCTAGATGCTCACAGGCGCCCCGGGCTGAAAGGCCCGGGGCGCTTTTGTTGTGCGCGGGGCAGGCGAACCGCGAAGACGCAAAGCTCGCGAAGCACCTCGCGAGCTTTGCGTCTTCGTGGTTATCAACGGACGGCCGGTACGTATAATGATGGTTATGCGGCTATCGGATCTACTGGATGGCATCCCGTTGGCGTTCACACGCGCGGGCTGGAGCGAGCCCGATGTGACCGCGGTGACCGCCGATTCGCGCGAGGTGATGCCGGGCACGATTTTCGTGGCGGTGCGCGGCGGCACGGTCGATGGGCACCGGTTCGTCGAGCAGGCGCTCGAGCGCGGCGCCTCCGCCGTGGTCGTCGAGGCCGGCAGCCTCGCGGCGGCTTTGAAACCCGTGGCTCCCTTGCTGGTGGTCCCGGATACTCGCGAGGCGCTGGCCTGGCTGGCCGCGGCGCTGCACGGCTATCCGGCCCGCAAGCTGGTGATGATCGGCGTCACCGGCACCGACGGCAAGACCACTACGTCGACCCTGATCCACTCGATCCTGACGGCGGATGGGCTGCGGGCGGGTCTGATCTCGACAGTCGGGGCCGTGATCGGCGACGACACCCTCGATACCGGCCTGCACGTCACAACGCCCGACGCGCCGGCTCTGCAGGGCTATCTGGCCCGCATGGTCGCCGCCGGCTTCACGCACTGCGTGCTCGAGACCACCTCGCACGGCTGGGCCCAGCGCCGCACCGATGCCTGTGAGTTCGACGTCGGTGTGATCACCAACATCACCCACGAGCATCTCGACTATCACGGCAGCTATGAGGCCTATCGCGCCGCCAAAGCCCGACTGCTCACCGGTCTGCCCCTGGCCGCGCGCAAACCCGGCATCGAGAAGTGCGCGGTGCTCAACGCCGACGACGAGTCGTACGCCTACCTGACCGGCGTTGCGGAGACCCGACGCCTGAGCTACAGCCAGCGCCTGGTCACCGGCGCCGACTTCACAGCGGTGCGTCCGGACTTCTCGGCGGACGGCATGGCCTTCGACGTTCGAACACCCGCCGGTGAGATCGCGGACGTGCGCACGCCTCTGGTCGGGCGCTTCATGATCGCCAACATCCTGGCCGCGCTGGCAGCTACCGTCGGCGCGCTCGGGGTCACGCCCGCGGCTGCCCGATCCGGCATCGCCGCCTTACAGGGCGTGCCGGGTCGGCTCGAGCGCATCGACCTTGGCCAGGCCTTTACGGCCATCGTCGACTTCGCCCACACACCCAATGCCCTGCGGCGAGTGCTCGAGACCTGCCGGGAGCTGCTGGCCGACGACCACCCCGCGCCAGAAACCGCGGTCCGTGATCAGCGCTCTCCCGTCGGTCGTCGCCTGATCGCCGTCTTCGGCTCGGCCGGGCTGCGCGATGTCGAGAAGCGTCGGATGATGGCCGAGGTCTCGGCTGAGTTGGCCGATATCAGCGTCCTGACGGCCGAGGACCCGCGCACCGAATCGCTGACCGATATCCTCGAGATGATGGCCTTTGGCGCCCGGCTGCGTGGGGCGGTCGAGGGCGCCGGGGAGGGCCACAGCTTCTTCCGTGTTCCCGATCGGGGGGAGGCGCTCCGGCTGGCCGTTCGACTGGCCCGGCCCGGCGACATCGTCATCGCCTGCGGCAAGGGGCACGAGCAGTCGATGTGCTTTGGCACGGTCGAGTACCCGTGGGACGACCGGGTCGGTCTGCGCGCCGCTCTCGCCGAACTGCTTGGCCTGCCGGGGCCCGCGATGCCGCTTCTGCCGACGCGCCAGGGCGCTGGAAGTACGCCTCTTTGAATTTGAGGTCCGTGCGGGTTTACCTGCCGGATCTTGTACGCGGATGGCGCACGGATCCCGCGGAATCAACGGGAATTCAATCCACATCAACTGCGTACAAGGCGACCGTTCGAAATTGCCCTGACAACTCGCCCGTGCAATCCGCGCCGTGGCGCGTCGCGGATTGGCGGCGAAGAGCTTATAATCTACGGCGATGTCCACGCCCGACCTGATGAACCGATTGCGCGGCCTGGTGGAGACCCGCGTCAAGCTCTATAACGTCTACAAGGGCGTCCTCGTCAACTACGAGGCGACCGTGAAACACGTCGCCGAGCGGGCGGTCAAGCTCCAGGTGGCCCGGGCTCAGGCCGTGGCGCTGGCGTTTGAGCGCCAGACGCGGATGGAAGTGCCCGGTTTTGCCACCGTGATCGAGGGTTTCGTTTCCGAGATCGACATCCCGGCTGAGACGGCCTGGTTGCGCGACCTCCATCCGGCCCTGACGGCTTTGTTGCGCCGGATGGAAACCCGGGTGGAGCCCAAGGATCCGATCCAGGTCGAGGTCGAAACCTCGCGCATGAAGTTGACCACCCAGCTGGTGGATATTTCTGGCTCGGGGATGGGGCTGCTCGTCGGCGTCCTGTATGCCACCAGCACGGTCTTTCCCCCAAACAGTGAGATCACGGCCCGCATCTTCGGCCTGCCGACCAGCCGTAACCCCGTGGTCGTGCAGGGCCGGATCATGTACGTGCGCAACGAGGTCGACCAGGGTCGTTTGGGGATCGGCGGCGTCTCGAGCCTGCTCAATACACCCGCGATCCGTGATTACATCGGCCAGCGTCAGAGCGAGATCATGCGTGAGCTCAACCTGATCTACCAGGCCGAAGTCCAGAAACGCCTCAAGGGATGACGTCGCGGCGCGGGCAGCGGAAGGTTTGCCCTTCCGCTGCCCGCGCCTTGACGTCAGTTGCATCTATGGCTTCCGCCGTGACACAGCCTGATCTGGGGGTCGTGATCCTCAACTGGAATACCCGCGACCTGCTGCGGGATTGTCTGCGCTCGGTCTTCGCCTCGACCGGCCTGACGTATCGGGTGTGCGTGGTCGACAACCATTCGCCCGACGGCTCGGCTGACATGGTGGCAGCCGAATTTCCGCGGGCCGAGCTGATCCGGAACCCCGTCAACAACGGCTATGCGGCCGGCAACAACCTGGGGCTGCGCGCCCTCGGCTTCGATCGTGGCCGCCTGGATGGGCCCCGCTACGCGTTGCTCCTCAATCCTGACACGGTCGTGCCGCCCGACGCCCTGGCGCGTATGGCGGCTCATCTGGATGCACATCCGGAGGCCGGCATCGCCGGGCCGCGGCTGGTGCTGCCCGACGGGCGGCTCGACCTGGCCTGCCGGCGGAGTTTCCCGACCCCGGAAGTGGCGTTCTATCGTCTGACCGGTCTGAGCCTGTTGTTCCCTCATAGCCGGCTGTTCGGCCGGTACAATCTGACCTATCTGGATCCCGGCCAGGAGACGGTTGTCGATAGCGTGGTCGGCGCCTTTATGTTAGTGCGCCGAGAGGCTATTGCCAGGGCGGGGCTGCTCGACGAGAATTTCTTCATGTACGGCGAGGATCTGGACTGGGCCCTTGAGATCCGCAAGGCCGGCTGGAACGCGCGTTATTTTCCGGACGTCACCGTCTTGCACGTCAAGCGCGCCGCCAGCCGCCGCAGCAGCCGGGCTCAGATCGCGTTTCACGAGGCTATGCTGTACTTCTATCGCAAGCACTATCGCGGCGTGACCAACCCACTGTTGGGCGGGCTGGTCGTGGTCGGGATCCGGGCGAACCTGTGGTGGACGCGGCTGCGCGAGGCCGTGCTTCCGCGCCGTTGAGCGCCGGCCGCAACGCTGTCAGCGAGTTGTCATGACCGCACGTCGATTTCGAACCCTGTACTCGTTTGGGCTGGTCCTGGTCGATGCCATCCTGTTGGTGTTGACGCTCTACACCGCTTTTCAGTTGCGCGTGCGCATCGACTGGCCAAGTGAGGCGGTCGATATGCCGTCGCGCTTCCTGCCTTACGCCACCACGGTGCTGCCCGCATACGTGATCTCCAACGTCATCGTGTTCTTTTGGTTGCGCCTGTATCACGTGGCACGCGCGACCAGTCGGGTGGATGAGCTCTATGCCATCGTGGCTGCGCTGACGATCGGCACGCTTTTGTTCGTGGCCGTGATCGCGCTGACGCTCAAAGGCGTTGTGGACCTGCCGATCCCGCGGGTGATGATCGTGTATGCCTTGATCCTGAGCGTGCCGCTGATCACCCTGGGCCGTTGGATGCTGGGCGCCTGGCGGGATCTGCTGCGGAGCCGTGGCACGTCGGCAGATCGCCTGATTATCGTGGGCACCGGCGAATCGGCCCGCCTGGTCGCGCATAAGATCAAGGGCTCGGCCTATTTGGGTTATCACATGTTGGGTGTGGTCTCCGAGGCCGGGCCTGAAGTCGAGATCCCGCGCAAAGTCTTCAGCCAGCCGGTGCTTGGTCGGATCTCGGAACTGCCGGAGCTGATCGATCGACATCAGCCGGACGAGATCATCATCGCCCTGCCGCCGGTGAGCGACGCCGAGATCCTGCACGTGATCAACACCTGCCAGCGCGACCGCCTCAGCCTCAAGGTCTTCCCGGACGTCTACGACATCATGGCCGCCGGCGTGACGATCGACGATCTGGGCGGCCTGCCGTTGATGAGCGTGCGCGACAGCGCCGCGCGTAGCTGGCGCGCCACCGCCAAGCGCATGACCGACGTAATTGTGGGCGGTCTGATCCTGGTCGCGACGTCGCCCGTCTTGCTGTTGCTGGCGATCGCCGTGCGGTTCGACTCGCCCGGGCCGGTCTTCTTCGTCCAGGAGCGCATGGGGCTGGATGGCAAACTCTTCCCGATGTTGAAGTTTCGCTCGATGCGGATCGACGCCGAGGCCAAGGGGCCGGGCTGGACGGTCAAGGACGACCCGCGCATCACGCGACTGGGGCGTTTCATCCGCAAGTATTCGCTCGACGAGTTCCCGCAATTCATCAACGTGCTGTTAGGCGATATGAGCCTGGTCGGCCCGCGCCCCGAGCAGCCGGCCTTTGTCGAGCAGTTTCGCAAGATGATCCCGCGCTACATGGAGCGTCACCGCGAGAAGGCCGGGCTGACCGGCTGGGCCCAGGTCAACGGCATGCGCGGCGATACCTCGATCGAGGAGCGCACCAAATACGACCTGTGGTACATCGAGAACTGGTCGATCTGGCTCGACTTCAAGATCGTGATCCGCACCGTGTTCAAGATCTTCTTCGATCGCAGCGCCTACTGAGCCGGCTCGACGTCGTCGACGGCCCAGATGGTCGCGCCAGCCCGCGGGGCCCTCGTCACGTACGGGCCGATCCGGGCACACACGCGGTCGGCATCCACCGGGCGAACGATCAAACCCACCGCGCCATTGGCGACCGCCTCGCAGCGCAGCTGCGGTGACGAAAACTCCGCCACCAAGAAGGTCGGGGTCATTGTGCTGCGCCGCCGTAGCACCTCCAACCCGTTAAGCAAGGGCAGCCACAAATCCAGCACCACCACCGCCGGATGCGCGGTCTCGATCAGGCGCAGACCGATCGCGCCGTCGGTCGCGGTCACGATCGGCGCCCGAATCATCTGCAGCTTTTCGACAAGGATTTGCAGTTCGTTATAGTCGGAGAGGATCAGGGCAACCGGCGGGCGTTGCCCCGGCGCGGGCGGGATGCGCTCGTGCGGGATGCGCGTTGCGCGACGGAGGGTGAAGGATTCGACCTCCGTCTCCAGTGACGTGCTTGGTGGCCGGGGCAGGGTGGACGAACTGCCCATGACGACGCACTCCCGGCTTGCCTCGGGTCTCCGGGGCGGGCCGAAAAAGAGCACGGATATCCGTTACAAAAGTGCACTTCCAGTATACGCCGGTCCGTCAATGTGGGAGCGATCGAACGCCCCACAGGGCAATCGCCTCGGATTGGGTTACGCCATTCGTTCGCCGCGGATATCGCGGATGGGGGTGAGTAAGGACGGCTAACAGCGCGGGGGTCGGGCGAAACTTTGCCCCACCCGGCCCCCGGGCTGTCAGTGTGATCCCTGCCTCCTCGGGCCCGCCTGGGCCTACCGTTCGCGAAACCACGCGACCGTGCGACGGACGCCCTCGGCGTGCGGCGTAGGCGCCGTCCCGAACGCCTTTTGGAAGCGCGAACTGTCCATCACGAACGGGGCCGTGAACTCGTACATCATCTCATTGACCTCACGCACGGCCGGCACAAAAAGCCCGACCAGCTTGAGCATCAACGGGCTGAAGCCCCCGATCTTGGCCGGGAGCCGAGCGGCGTCGAAGATCATCCGGATCAAAGTGCGCTGCGTGAGCGGCTCGGGGCTGGGGATGTGCCAGGGGCGCCCGAGGGCCTCGTCCCGCTCCCCCAGCACGACCAGGGCTTCGCCGAAGTCTTCGATGTAGCTGAACGTGTGGGGCTGATCGAGATCGCCGAGGCCATTGGCGGTCTTCCCCTGGAGCGCGGCTCCGAACAGCCGCTCCCCGAGCAGATCACCCGGCCCGTAGAAGTCGCTGGCGCGCCCGGCCGTCGCGCGCACCCGGCCTTTGGCGTGCGCGTCGAAGAGGGTGGCGGTCATCTCGGCGCGAACGCGACCCTTGCGGGTGTTTGGGCGGTGCGGCATGTCCTCGGTCAGCGCACGGCCCTGCGGGTCGCCGTACATGTACAGGTTTTCGGCCACGATCAGCCTGGCGCCGGCCGCGGCCGTCGCCTCCAGGATCGTGCGCTGTAACGCCGGGAACTGCTCGGGCCAGCGGTGGTAGGCCGGCTGGGCACATTGATAGACGTGAGTCGCGCCGGCGATGGCCTGCGCTGTGCTGGTCGGGTCGTAAGCGTCAGCCGCCACGATCGCCACCGTCGGTGTCGAGCCGGTGGCCGGCGAGGGTCGGCCGGTGCGATTGATCATGCGCACCGGCTTGCCGCGCCGCACGAGGGCGCGCATGACCGCGGTGCCCAGGGGGCCTGTGCCGAAGATGACGTGCTGTTCAGGTGTTGCGTTCATAGTGTGATCCTCCGCGGGCGCGTGTGACGCCGCCCGGACTGGGTTGATGGCGTGGTGAGCAGGCGCGTGGAAACACACCCCGTGCCGCGGACATGGGGCGGAAGATCGCGTCGACTCGCACGAGATAGGTGGTTGTCGTCAGCCGGTCTCGATCAGGGCGTCGACCAACTGTTCATAGAAGGCAGCCGGATCGCCGACGACCGGCGGCGTATGCCCAAACAACTCGAGCTGAATGGCGCCGTGGATGCGCGTCCAACCCAGCATGCAGGTATGCAGAACCTCCACCGAAGTGCCGTATGGTTCGGCGATCCGGGCCAACTGGGCGCGCACGCTGGGTGGAATTTCGGTCAGTTCCCGACGGAGCACGATCTGCCCGGCTGCAAAGGCCCGGTCCGTAATGCGGCCCAGGATCTCGAGCTGACGGGTCGCGGCCGGCACCGTGACCTCGGCCGGCGCCACATAACCCGGGATCGGATTGCCGTAGATCAGCTGGAAGTCGATCGGGTGAGACAGGGCCCAGGCACGATAGGCCAGCAACGCCGCCCTGAGTTGCGCGCGTGGCTCGGTCGGTGGCAGGGTCCGCTCAGCGGCTTCGAGCGCGTCAGCCAGGGCGTTGAAGCCGTCAAGGATCAGGGCCGTGATCAGCGCGTCGAGGTTTGGAAAGTAGCGATAGAGCGCCGGAGCTGAGACATCCAGTTCTCGCGCGATGGCCCGCAGCGACAGCCCGGCCGTGCCGTGCGCGGCCATCTGGCGCCGCGCGGAAGTTTTGATGTCGTTCTGCATCTTCTCGTATTCGGCGACAACGCGACTGCGTGGCATCTCTGAATGACCCCGTTTCGTTTACGGTGTTTAGTATACAGTGTTTACTTGATGTGTCAAGTGGCGATATTCCAGTGCCGAGTAGGGATAGCGAGTCACGCACGGTCGATTGAGATCCAACGGGCGCGAGGCAGTCCAGTTCCCGATCAGCACGGCACAAGCCGACACCCGACAGGACCAGCAGGGCGACCACAAGGGCCGCCCGTCCGGCATGTCTGGCGAAGCACACTCAGGATAGGGCACGCGGCCGGCTTCGTTCAGCCCGACATCCCCAGCGATCGTCGCATGCCAACGATCACGCACCGCACGCAGCCCTATCCCCGATTGACACCCACAGGGCTGAATGCTATAGTCCGTTCCAAGTTTGCCCAAACAGGCGCTCTTATCCAGAGAGGCGGAGGGACCGGCCCTACGAAGCCTCGGCAACCGGCCCCCGTCGCGCAAGCGACGGGCCGCAAGGTGCCAAATCCGGCCTGGTGATGCCCTCGGGTATCAGTTCTGGAGAGATGAGAGGGTCACGCGGTTATCGCCCAGCCCCCCTGTTGCCTGCGGGGGCTTCGTGTTTAAGGTCGACGGGTGCGACGCGCTCGGCGACGCGCCGTCTGGCAAGGAGTATTGGATGAGCAACACCTTCATGACCTCTCCGAAGCTGATGTTCACATCAGAGTCGGTCACGGAGGGGCACCCCGACAAGCTATGCGATCAGGTCAGTGATGCGGTCCTGGATGCCTGCCTCGCGCAGGATCCCGCCAGCCGCGTCGCCTGCGAAACTGCGACCAAGACCGGCTTCGTCATGGTGCTGGGCGAGATCACGACTCACGCCTTCGTTAATTTCGACGACCTGATCCGCAAGGTCGTGAACGACATCGGCTACGACAACAGCGACAAGGGCTTCGACGGCCACACCTGCGCCGTGCAGGTGGCGATCGCGGCCCAGAGCCCCGACATCGCCCAGGGCGTTGACTCGGCCCTCGAGATCCGCAGTCACACCAGCGAGGCCGACCTCGACAAGATCGGCGCCGGCGATCAGGGCATGATGTTCGGCTTCGCGTGCAACGAGACCGACGTGCTCATGCCGATGCCGATCTACCTGGCGCACAACCTCAGCCGCCGCCTGATGCAGGTCCGCAAGGACGGGACGCTGCCCTGGCTGCGCCCCGACGGCAAGAGTCAGGTCACCGTCGAATATAGCTTCGGCAAGCCCAAGCGCGTCGACACGGTGCTGATCAGCACCCAGCACGCGCCGGAGGTCTCGCAAGAAGAGATCCGGGCCGCGATCATCAAGCACGTGATCGACCCCGTCATCCCCGCTGAGCTGCGCGATGAGGCCATGAGCATCTACGTCAACCCGACCGGCCGTTTCGTCATCGGCGGCCCGATGGGTGACTCGGGCGTCACCGGCCGCAAGATCATCGTCGACACGTATGGCGGCATGGCCCGCCACGGCGGCGGTGCGTTCTCGGGCAAGGATCCGACGAAGGTCGACCGCTCGGCTGCCTATGCCGCGCGTTGGGTGGCCAAGAACGTCGTGGCTGCCGGGCTGGCTGAGCGTTGTGAGATCCAGGTCGCCTACGCCATTGGCGTGGCCCACCCGCTCAGTGTCAACGTCGAGACCTTCGGCACCGGAAAAGTCTCGGATGAGATGATCGTGCGCCTGATCGGCGAGCACTTCGATCTGCGCCCGGGGGCGATCATCCGCGATCTGAACCTGCGCCGCCCGATCTACCAGGCGACGGCCGCGTACGGTCACTTCGGCCGGACGGACATCGAGGCGCCCTGGGAGAGCACCGAGCGCGCCGCTGCACTGCGTCAGGCGGCCGAGGCGCTCACGGCTGCCGCCTGACCCTGAGATCACTCAACCAGCGTTTCGATTCGGCCGGCCGAATTCTCGTACACAACGCACACGGTGAGCGTCGGGGCCAAGACCCGACGCGCACCGTGTGCGTTGGGAAAGAGAAATGTTGTGCCTTGTTCAGTTAGCTCAGGCCCGGTTGTCGTGTCGTGCGCGCGGGAAACGCGC
>JAEURK010000017.1 GCA_016789175.1 Anaerolineales bacterium | reverse complement strand
TCCTCGGCGCGCTTGCGACCCACCGTGTCCCAGGCCAGGTCGGCCAGGCGTTCGACCATCGCCACGTCGGTCTGGTCGTAGTCGCTCGACTTGTTGCCCACGCCCAGGATGGCCACGATCTGGTCGCCGCGGAACACGGGCACCACCAGCTCGCGCGTCACCGGGGCATGGCCGACCGGCAACCCTTTTCGGCGTGTTTCCGGCAATCCAGCGTAGTCATTGTGGATGATCGGGCGGCGCTCACGCACACACTCCACCCAGACGCCTGCCTGCGAGATGCTGTAGTGGCTGCCTTTGCCCTCCGCCGTGCACATGTGAGCCAGCGTGTTATGCGACCACATCTGCAGCAGCAGCGTCTCCTGATCGGCTGCCAGGAAGTGATAGAAGCCGATCCGGCTCTCGGTCAGGATCTCGGCCTCGTCGAGCGTCGCCTGCAGGAGCTCGTCCAACGAATGCGTCAGGCCGAACTCGGTCAACCGCATCCGCGCCATCAACAGGCGCTCGGTTCGGATGCGCTCGCCGATATCGCGGACCATGCCCAGCCGGTAGCGCGGAGCGCCGGTCGAATCGGCCAGCACGATCGTGGCATCGCCGATCCAACGATACACGCCCTGCGGGTCGCGCATGCGGTATTCCAGCTGGCCGGCGGCCCGGCCTTCGATCCGACAGAGCGCGTCGGCGCGCTCGATCTCGTGCGTGACTGCCGACACATCCTCGGGATGCACAAGCGTCAGCACCGTCTCAGTGCTCATATGGTGCATGTCGTCCAGCGACCAGCCCGTGATCGCTTCGATGACCGGGCTGAGGTAGTCATAGCGGTCGCCCAGCAGGTCGCGACGGTAGGCCGCCGAAGTGGAGTTATCGAGGACAGAACGGAAGCGCTCATCGCTTTCGCGCAGGGCCACTTCCATCTGTTTACGGTCGGTGACGTCCAGGCAGATCCCGACCATGCGGGTGGCCGTGCCGGTCTCATCGTATTGGGTATCGCCCAACCGATGGATCCAACGCGTCTCACCGGTCGGCAGCAATATCCGGTGCTCGCAGTTGAGCGGTCGATGGCGGTCGACGGCCTCTGTGATCGCTGCCTCGACCCCGGGCTGGTCGTCGGGGTGGGCGACCGACAGGGTCGGTCTGACAGTCGGATCCAGCCCAAACAACGAGAACAATTCCGGCGACCAGTACAGCGCCCCGCTCCGAATGTCCCAATCCCACAGGCCTCCGCCGGCCGAGCGCTGGGCCAGGGCGAGGCGCTCGCGGACGGTCGCCAGCTCCTGTTTCAGAGCGGCCAGATCGGCCTGGAGCGCCGGAACTTGCGGATCGGGTAGCGACGTTTGATCGGCCATTGCGGGTTGCTCCGGGTGAGCATCCGACGATGCCATCACCCACCGTTTTCGGAAGCCCGACACGTCCACGGGCATCGCCCAGAACCAAAAACGAGCTCGCCTCTTTTGGTCGAGCCCGTTGGGCTTGCAACGGTCTTTCCAAAAGAACCGCGCCGGAATGTGGCGATGTCGTGACGAACCCTTGCCCCACCTGGGCCGGCCAGGGCCCGCACTCTGATTCGATTATAGGCGCGAATACGAACGTAGGGGCAACCTCTATCCATCCCCACACCGACCCGCCCCCGGCCTATCCCCAGGCCCGATGGCCCGGCCGTCAGGCAGCGTACGACGCAGGCCAGGCCGTTGGCCGAAGTCAGACGCATTTAACGCCGGCTTATTCTGACAACTCCGCTCCAGACCGATAGCAGAGTGTGGAGTTTTGTGCACGACCGCCCCGAGGCGTAAGGGCACCGATGGGAGATGGATCATGGCCCAGGCATTGGTCACCCTAGACGAAACCATGGCTCGTATCGCCAGTGGCCGCCCCCTGTTGCTCGCGGGCGACGAACGCATGTTGCGACAGTTGCCGCCCGGCGCTTGGATCGGCGGGACGATCCCGTATTTCATGTCGGAACGCGGGGGTACATTCTCGCAAGAGCTCATCTTTGTAACCGAATTCCCGGACGACATCACGACGGCCCGGATCGCGACCTATGACGACGCAAGCCTCGCCAGTATTTATCGCGACATCCCCGACAATGGCTTCGGAGCCATCATCCTGCCCGGGTCGAGCGCGATCCTGGCCCGGTTCGCGATCGAAGCCGCTACCTATCCGGGCTTTGGCGTCAGGCCGTTGATCGGGTGGGTTTCAGGCGTCAATCTCTCCGAGGTCGGCGCGGTGGCGCCCAAGGTGTTCGACGGCCGGACCCAGTCGTTCTTTGAAAACGCCTGCGTGGTTATGCACATCGGTCTGCCGGCCTCTCGCAAGGCCGAAATCGGGATCGTCAATCCGTTCCACCCTCAGCGCGGGGATGTGTTCGAATTCCCCGAGCAGGGCTTTCAGGTTGATCAGGTGCTGGTTAACGGTCAGCCGGCCTCGTTCAGCGCCTACCTTGTGGACAACCAGGTCGACCTGCAACTGCCGCTGGTGACCGAACACGCCGGCACAACGATCAACGTCGGCTTCGAAACCGTCAGTGCCGACACCGGCAAGGTCAGCTTCCTGGCCCCGGTCTTCCCGGGCAGGACCTATCACCTGGCGCGCCCGATTGCGGATTATGTCGCCTCCTTTGAGGATGAGGTCATGACCGCCGGCCTGGAGACGGGCCCGGTCGTCGTCTCTTGCAACTGCATCCTGAATTACCTCTACTCCGGGCTGGAAGGGCGCCATACCGAGCAGTTTGTCGGCCCGATCACGTTTGGCGAGGTCGCCCATCAGCTGCTGAATCAGACCATGGTCTTCCTCTCCGTATCGAACCGCCTCTCCTGACCCGCACAACCGGACCGAATTGAGCCCATCCGCCCTCGATCGAGTTCGGGGATTGACTCGCCCCCGTTTGGGTGTATAGTACCGATATCATTACCGGAAATGTTACCGGAATAGTTACCAGATCCCCGCCACCGGGTTACCTGTGAAGTGCTCAGGCGCAGCCTGGGCGGGAGGTGATCACCTACGATCCGCTCACACGACGTCACCCTTTGCCGGTTGCTTTGCATCTGCCTATTCTGTCAAGTTGGGAGGAACTGAACGATGAAGAAGCCCTTTAAGGCGCTATCGGCTGCTGTTCTGGCCTCGCTGCTGCTGATCAGCTGCGCGGCCCCACAGGCCCCGGCCACCCAGCCCCCGGCCGTCGAACCCACTACGGCCTCGGCCGACCCCACAACCGTCGCCGAGCCGACGACCGCGCCCGAGCCCACCTCGGCGCCGGTCGCCGAGCCCGTCACCCTGACCTACATGGCCAGCCAGGACTGGATCAAGGACGCCGAGCTCGAACTGGCCAAGAAGTTCGAGGCTGAGACCGGCATCCACATCGACTACCAGATCATCCCCGCCGATCAGTACTTCGCCCTGCTCAAGACCAAGCTCAACGCCGGTGAGGCGACCGACATCTTCGGCGGCCAAAGCGGCAAGACCGACCTCAAGCTCCAGTACGACGTCGAGAACAACGCCGTCGACCTGACCGGCGAGGAGTGGACGACCCGGATGGATCCCAACGCGCTCGACCAGGTCAGCCTGAATGGCAAGGTCTATGGCGCCGAGATCTGGGACATCGTCGCTTCCAACTACTTCATCATGACCTACAACAAGGTCATCTTCGCCGACCTGGGCCTCGAGGTGCCGACCAGCTACGCCGAATTCAAGGCGGCTTGCGACACCATCAAGGGCGCCGGCATCGTCCCGATCTTCGAGCCGATCTCGGACGGCTGGCACCACGTGCTCTGGTTCCCGATGGTCGGACCCCGGTACGAGGAAGTCACCCCTGGCCTGGCCGCGCAACTCAACGCCAACGAGACCACGTTCGCGGAGAGCGAGATCATGCTGACGGCCATGACCCAGCTCAACGAGCTGTACCAGTCGGGCTGTTTCGGCGACAACACGCTGTCCGACGCTTACGCCGACACCAGCAAGGCGCTCGCCAGCGGCGAGTACGCCATGTCGGTCGCGACGCTGACTGCACCGGTCTCCATGGCCACCGACTTCCCCGAGGCCAAGGCCGAGGACTTCGGGTTCTTCCCGATCCCGCTGGCCGACAATCAACTCGCGCCCGCCCACCCCGCCGGCCCGAGCAAGTTCATCTATGCCAAGTCTCCGCACATCGAAGAAGCCAAGCAATATCTGGCCTTCCTGATGGAGCCCGAGAACCTGCAATACCTGCTGGACAACACCCCGCAGTTCGCGTCGCTCAGCTTCTCGGGCCTGACCCCGAAGTGGACGGCCGAGCAGCAGGAGTTCATGAACACGTATGAAGTCAAGACCATCGTCTACCAGGACGCGGTCAACTACGTGAACCCGCAGTGGATGGACATCGGTAAGGACATGGTGACGATGTTCACCGGCGGCATGACCCCCGCGGATGTGCTCGCCGCCATCGACCAGCGCCGGGAGGAGATGGCGTTGACCGCCCTCGATCCCGCCTGGAAGTAAGATCGTCCCTGGCGCTTGACCTATGCGGCGGAGCCGGCCCGGGCCGGCTCCGCCGCCCCCACCACCCTCAGGCGCGACCAACCACGAGAGGGAACGTGAAGAACCAGGCCTATCCGTTCTACTTCGCGAGCGGCGCGCTGCTCCTGTATGGGGTGTTCTTCGTGCTCCCCAGCCTGCTCGGGTTCGCGTACGCGTTCACCGACTGGAACAGCTACACCACGGACGTACACTGGATCGGGTTCGACAACTTCATCACGATCTTCACCTCGACCAAGGGCTATCTGCGCTACCTCCAGAACACGGTCGTGTTCACGGTCGCCACGATCGTGCTCAAGACCGTGATCGCCCTCGGCCTGGCACTGCTCCTGACCCACGGCGTGCGGCGGCTGGCCAACCTCTACCGCCTGTTGATGTACCTGCCAGCCGTGCTCCCGATGCTGGTCGTCAGCCTGGTCTTCGCCTCGATCCTCGACCCGGCCACCGGGCTGTTGAACACAAGCCTGCGCGCGGTCGGGCTCGACCTGCTGGCGCTGCGCTGGCTGACCGACATCCAACTGGCGCTGCCCTCGGTCATCGGCGTCGACGTCTGGCGCGGCGTCGGCTACATCATGGTGATCCTGATCGCCGGTCTGCAGGCGATCCCCAAGGACTATTACGAAGCGGCCGAGATCGACGGGGCCAGCGGCTGGACGGTGTTCACCCACATCACGCTGCCGATGTTGATGCCGGTGCTGACTGTGACGACCGTGCTCAACCTGCTCTACGGCCTCAAGGTCTTCGACATCGTCTACGTGCTCACCAACGGAGGACCCGGGCGCGTGACCGAGACTGTTTACACCGCGATCTTCCAGGACTTCTCAAAGGGCCGCTACGGCCTCGCCACGGCGCTCTCGTCGCTGTTGTTCGTGGTGATGGTGACGCTCGGTTACTACACGATCCGGCTGATGCACCGGGAGGATGTGAGCTGATGGCGCCCAAGAGTCTCCGCCAGGGCTTCTATCATCTGATCGCGATCGCCGCCTGCGTGGTGACGGGCGTCCCGATCCTGCTGGTCTTCATCAATGCGCTCAAGACCCGGGCCGAGGCCAGCTCGATGAGCCTCGATCTGCCGGTCGACCCGCAGTGGGCCAACTTCCTTGTCGTGATCGAGAGGGGCAAGTTGCTCACGGCCTTCGGGAACAGCGTGCTCTACGCCGTGGGCGCGACCCTCATCGGCATGACGGTCTCGGCCCTGGCCGCCTACGTGCTCTCGCGCAACCGCACGCGCTTCAACAACGCGATTTACTTTTTCCTGGTGATGGGGATCGCGATGCCGACCAACTTCGTCACGCTCACGCGCGTGATGCAGTGGACGCAGTTGATCAACACCCAGGCCGGCATCATCCTGCTCTTTGCCGCAACCCAGATCCCGTTCAGCGTGTTCCTGATCTACGCCTTTATCGAGACCCTGCCGCGCGAGCTGGACGAGGCCGCGCTGATCGACGGCTGCAGCCCGCTCCGGCTCTTTTTCACGGTCATCTACCCGCTGCTCACGCCGGTGCTGGTGACCCTGGGCGTGCTCAACATCCTCGGGATCTGGAGCGAGTTCCTGTTGCCGCTCTACTATCTCAACCGCAGCACCGCCTGGCCCATGACCCTGGCGATCTACAACTTCTTCGGCCAGTATCAATCCGACTGGAGCCTGGTCTCGGCCGACGTGGTCCTGACGATCCTGCCGATCATCGTTATCTACCTGCTGGCGCAGCGCTGGATCCTGTCGGGCATGATCGCCGGGGCGGTGAAGGGGTGAGGGGCGGGGCGAAGGGTGAGGGGCGAGCGGCGGGTTTGCCTCCGCCAAGTGTCAAGTGTCGGTCTGAGGTCTGAGGTCTGCCGTCGACGATCCGCGGTCTGTGAGGACAAGGCATGGACAACGTTTTGTGGAAGACCAACTGGGCCGACTCGCGCCAGCATTACCTCGACTGGTGGGCTGGGCGTGGGCTCGTGGTGAGCATGTGGGAGCATCTCGAGGTCAACGGCCCGCCGCATGAGGTCGTGCCGGCCCCGCCGCCGGCGCGCGACCTGCAGCAGATGTGGTTCGACCCGGAATGGCGCGCAGCCGATATCCACTACCGGCTCTCGCGCAGCTCGCTCAAGGCCGATATCCCGCCGGTGGCCAACACACATCTCGGACCTGGCTCGCTGGCGGCCGTGCTCGGCGCAAGCCTCGAGGGCGGGCCCGACACGATCTGGATCCACCCGCGTCCGGGTGACAGCGAGGTCATCGCCCTCGACGAGGCCAACCCGTGGTGGCGCACGCACCTCGACCTCGTCCGCGCCTGCCGACGCCTGTCGCAGGGTCGCTACTTCGTCGGCTGTCCGGACCTGATCGAGGGCCTTGACACGCTCGCCGGCCTGTGGGGCACGCAGACCACGTTGTTGCTGATGATGGATCGGCCCAAGGATCTCGAGCGGGCCCTGCAGGCGGTCAACAACGTTTGGTTCGAGGTCTTCGAGCGCCTCTACCAGGAGATCAACGTCGACGGCGAGATGGCGTTCTGCTATTTCTCGCTCTGGGCGCCGGGCCGGATGGCCAAGCTGCAGAGCGATATGTCGATCATGATCTCGCCCCGGCACTTTCGCCGTTTCGTCCAGCCCTTCATCCGCGAGCAGTGCCAGACGCTCGACTTTTCGATGTACCACCTCGACGGCGTCGGCGCCATCCGGCACCTCGATGCCCTGCTCGAGATCGAGGAGCTCAACGCGATCCAGTGGACACCCGGGGCCGGGCAGCCGCAGGGCGGCGACCCGACCTGGTTCGACCTGTACAAACGCATCCGCGCGGGCGGCAAGTCGGTCATGCCCTGCTGGGTCGAAGTCGACGAACTGGCGCCGCTGCTCGACGCCATCGGGCCGGGCGGCGTCAACGTGCTCATGCACTTCAAGACCGAGGCCGACATCGACGCCGCGCTCACGATCGCGGAGCGCTACCGGTAAACCTTTGGCCATCACCCAACCATCATGCCGATCCTGACCTACGCCGTATCCGCCACCGCGCTGACGCTCCAGACCGATCAAGGCTATCTGGAAGTCGCGCCCCACACGCCGCAGACCGTGCGCGTGCGCTACCGGGGCACGCCCGACTTCAACCCCGACCCGGGCCCGATCGTGTGCGCCCCGCCCGACCCGACTGCGACGTTTACGGTGCGCGAGCTGCCCGACCGGTTGTTGTTCGCCACCGACGCACTGATTATCGCGATCGATCGGCGCACCGCCGCGTTCACGTACCTCGACCGACAGGGGTGTGTGCTGACGCGCGAGCCCGCGCGGGGCGGCAAGACCCTCGAGCCGATCGAGGTGCGGGTCTCGGTCTTCGACGACGCCGACGTCGTCGAGAGCCGCGAGAACGTCGATGGCCTGCGCATGGAGGTCAGGAGCGCGCGCGAGGTGCTCGACCGGCACGCCTATCACACCAAACTGGAGTTCGAATGGGCGCCGGACGAGGCGCTCTACGGGCTGGGGTCGCACGAGGAGGGCATGTTCAACCTCCGCGGCCAGCACCAGTACCTGTATCAGCAGAACATGAAGGCCGTGGTGCCGGTGCT
The DNA here is from genome assembly GCA_016789175.1 of Anaerolineales bacterium. Lineage (GTDB taxonomy): Bacteria > Chloroflexota > Anaerolineae > Anaerolineales > UBA6663 > UBA6663. The sequence continues at coordinate 3,886 of JAEURK010000017.1, read as the reverse complement.
GGTCTCCACCCGCGGCTACGGCGTCTTCCTGAACAGCTGCTCGCTGATGACCTTCCACGACGACGCCTTTGGCTCATACCTGTGGAGCGACGTCGACGACGAACTCGACTTCTTCTTCATCGTCGGACCGGAGTTCGACACCATCGTGGCCGAGCTGCGCCGGTTGACCGGCGCCGCGCCGATGTTGCCGAGGTGGGCTTTCGGCTACATCCAGTCCAAGGAGCGCTACGTCAGCCAGGCCGAGCTGCTCGAGGTGGTGCGCGAGTACCGTCGGCGCGGGCTGCCGCTCGATTGCATCGTGCTCGACTGGAAATCGTGGACCGGCGAGCTCTGGGGCCAGAAGACGCTCGACCCCGTGCGCTTCCCGGATCCAGACCGTCTGACGGCCGACCTGCACGCCCTGAGCGCTCGGATGATGATCTCGATCTGGCCGATCATGCGCCCGGGCGGCGACAACTGGCGCGAGTTCAAGGCGCAGGGTCTGCTGCTCGGCAACCAGGCCAACTACGACGCCTTCAAGCCCGAGGCGCGCGCCTGCTACTGGAAGCAGACCAACGAGGGCCTGTTCGCGCACGGCATCGACGCCTGGTGGTGCGACTGCACCGAGCCGTTCGAGTCCGACTGGAAGGGCGCGATCAAGCCGGAGCCCGAGGAACGGCTGCGGATCAACGTCGGCGAGGCCCGGCGCTATCTCGACCCGGAGTTGATCAACGCCTACTCGCTCCTGCACTCGGAAGGGATCTACATCGGCCAGCGTCAGGTGAGCGCTGCCAAGCGCGTGGTGAACCTGACCCGCTCGGCATACCTCGGTCAGCAACGCTACGCCACGATCACATGGTCGGGCGACGTGGCCGCCACCTGGGACACGCTGCGTCGCCAGATCGCCGACGGCCTGAACTTCTGCCTGACCGGCGTGCCCTATTGGACCACCGACATCGGCGCCTTCTTCGTCCAGAACAAGCCCGAGCTGTGGTTCTGGAGCGGCGACTACGACGCCGGCGTAGCCGATTGGGGCTACCGCGAGCTGTACGTGCGCTGGTTCCAGTACGCGGCCTTCCTGCCGATGTTCCGCGCACACGGCACCGACACACCCCGTGAGATCTGGCGCTTCGGCGAGCCGGGGGAGCCGATGTACGACACGCTCGTCACGTTTTTGCAGTTGCGCTATCGGCTGCTGCCGTACATCTACGCGCTGGCCGGTTGGACCACCCACAAGGCCTATACGCCGCTGCGTGCCCTGCCCTTCGACTTCCGGGGCGATTCCGCCACACACGCCGTCGGCGATCAGTTCATGTTCGGGCCGGCCTTCCTGGTGTGCCCCGTGACGCAGCCCATGTACTACAATGCCGGCTCGTCGCTGATCACCGCCGGTGCCCGGACGCGCCCGGTCTACCTGCCGGCCGGCACCGACTGGGTCGACTTCTGGACCGACCGGCGCCACACCGGCGGACAGACGATCGAGGCCGAGGCGCCGCTCGAGAGACTGCCGTTGTACGTGCGAGTCGGCGCGATCGTGCCGATGGGCCCGGCCCGTCAGCACGTCGACGACCTGCCCGACGCCCCGCTCGAGGTGCACGTCTATCCCGGCGCGGACGGGCACTTCGACCTTTACGACGACGCCGGCGACGGCTACGCTTACGAGGAGGGCGCGTTCACCACGGTCGGGCTGACCTGGGACGAGGCCAGGCAGACGCTGACGCTTGGGGCACGGGCTGGCGGCTACGACGGGATGCGGCCGGACCAGGACATTCATGTCATCGTGCACGACCCGACCGGGCTGCGCGAGCGCTACGCGACCTATCGGGGCGAGGCCCTGACCCTGGGGTTTTGACGCCCCTCTGTACGGCAGGCAAGGAGCAGACCTGTGACCTCACGACCCGGGAAGAAGAAGATGACGATCGTGGATATCGCCGAGGCCAGCGGCGTGTCGGTGACCACGGTCTCGCGGATCCTCAACAACAAGCCCGACGTCGCTGAGGAGACGCGCCAGCGCGTCCTGCAGGTGATGGCGGACCGGGGGTTCGCGCCGCAAAGCGCCTGGCAGCAGATCCGATCCGGCAAGAGCCGCTCGATCGTGTTGCACTTCCCGCAGGTGTTCAACCTGCTGGCGCATCGCATCATCATCGCCGCCGCCCTCGAGTGCGAGCAGGCCGGCTATTCGATCAACATTTTGGTCAACCCGCTCAGCGACAGCGACCTATTGGCGACCTTCCGCTCCGGGCAGGCCGACGGCATGATCCTGCTCGAGATCCTGACGCACGATGCGCGTATTGCGACGCTGCGCCGCCACGACTACCCGTTCGTCATGATCGGGCGCGGCTCGGACAATGCCGGGCTCAGTTTCGTGGACGTCGAGATCGAGCACGGCATCCAGCTGGCGATGCAGCACCTGATCGACTTCGGTCACCGCGTGATCGGTTTTGTCACGGTCTCACCCCGGGTCGAGGATGAGGGCTACGGCTACGGCACCTGGGCCTTGCACAGCTATCAACAGGCTTGTGTGGGCCACGGGCTGGAGCCGATCTGGTGTGCGGGCGGCGCCGAGGCCGGTGTACACGCCATGCTCGACGCGCACCCGAACCTGACCGCGATCATCACGCCCCACGAGAACTGCGTGATCAGCGTGCTCCAGGCCGTGCGCGCCCGTGGCCTGCGCATCCCGGAAGATCTGTCGGTGATCGGCCTCTTGACCGAGTCGATGGGCGAACTGGCCACGCCGCCGATGACCACCATCGGCTTCCCGTCCGACGAACTCGGCCGCGAAGCGGCCCGCATCCTGCTCGGCCGCCTGGACGGCTCGCTGGCCGGGCCACAACAGCTGCTGATCCGGCCGGAGCTCAACGTGCGCGGCAGCACCGGCCCGGCGCGGGATCACGTTTGAACCGATCGGCCGGCGCGGCCGATCGGGCTTTGGCAGAGGCCGCTTGCGGCAAGGGACCGGCAGGGCCGGTGTCAAGTTCTTCGTGGCAAAGTGGGCAAAGGAGCCAAGCATGCAGGCAGAGATCGAGGCCGTTTACGAAGCCGTGCTGGACGGCGAGGAGCAGGAGGCGGCCACCGCGACCGAAGCGGCGTTGCTGGCCGGTCGTTCGCCGGTGGAGATCCTCAACGAGGGCATGATCGCGGCCATGGCTGAAGTCGGGCGCCTGTTCGAGACCGGTGAGTTCTTCGTGCCCGAGATGTTGATCGCGGCCCGCGCGATGCAGGCCGGCCTGACGGTGCTCAAGCCGCAGCTCATCAAAGCCGACATCAAGTCGGCCGGCCGGATCGTGCTGGGAACCGTCAAGGGTGACCTCCACGACATCGGCAAGAACCTGGTCGGCATGATGCTCGAGGGCGCGGGCTTCGAGGTGATCGACCTCGGCATCAATGTGCCGCCGGATCGTTTCATCGAGGCAATCCGCGCGCACCAGCCGCAGATCCTGGGCATGTCGGCCCTCCTGACGACCACGATCCCGAATATGCGCGTGACCATCGACGCGATCCAGGCCGCCGGGTTGCGAGCGACGGTCAAGATCGTGGTCGGCGGCGCGCCGGTCACCGAAGCCTTTGCACAGAAGATCGGCGCGGACGGATACGCCGCCGACGCCAGTCGGGCCGTGACCCTGGCCAAGACACTGGTGGCCTGAGGCGGCTGGGCTAACGCACTCGAGTGAAACGCGAGCGTTTTGCCACGAGTATACGAATTGAATCGAATTGGCACGAACCATCCCCGTTCGTGAAATATGTGTCAATCCGGGATTGTTCAGCCCTGTCGGGAGAAGACTGGCGAAGAACGAGGGGTGGGGGGGGGGGGGGGGGGCCCCCCCCCCCCCCCCCCCCCCCCCTGAGCCACACCACCCCAGGGAGGGGGCGGCCCGCCCAAAGGGGGGGCGAGAAAAGGACCGGC
>JAEURK010000134.1 GCA_016789175.1 Anaerolineales bacterium | reverse complement strand
TGACTCTGTGCCTTGAGCCCTGCCTGCCGGACGGGTCGCTCAAGACGGCGCGCAAGGGAATCGGCGAGGTCGAGCTCGTCGTGCGCGGCCGGGCCTCGCACGCCGGCACCAATCACGCCGACGGCCGCAACGCCATCCACGAGCTGGCCCACCATATCCTGGCGGCCCAGGCGCTGACCGACTACAGCCGGGGCACTACCGTCAACGTCGGCGTGATCAGCGGCGGCACGCGCTCGAACGTCGTGCCCGATGAGGCCCGGGCCAGCATCGACTACCGTGTGCCGACGATGATGGAGGCCGAGCGGCTGGCGGCCTGGACAGCCGGCTTGAAACCGTTCCTGCCGGATCTGACCCTCGAGGTGCAGGGCGGCCTCAACCGGCCGCCGATGCCACGGGATGCGCTCATGGCCGCGACTTTCGCACAGGCCCAGGCCATCGCCGCCCAGATCGGGCTGACGATCGGCGAGGGTTCGACCGGCGGCGGATCGGATGCCAACTTCGTGGCGCCGCTCGGTGTGGCGGTGCTCGACGGTCTCGGGCCGGGCGGCAACGGCGCGCATTCCGAGCGCGAGCACCTGGTCATCGCCAGCCTGCCGGAGCGCACGGCGTTGCTGGCGTCGCTCCTGGTTGGGTGGCCGGTCTGAACACCATCTTTAGGGCGACGTGAGCCCCCAACTGGGGCCCGTGGTCGCGATCAGGCCGTCGGACAGCAGCAACCGCGCCAACCGGCCATCGGGCAGGGTCAGCAACAGCTGATCCTGCGTGAGCCCGTCCGGTACAAGGTCGGTATCGAACTGCAGATCCAGCACATAGGGCTGCTCAGGAGCGATTGCCCAGCCCAGGATCTCGCCGACGAGCATCTCGCGGACCACGGGTGTCCCGCCCTCGCTTGTTCCAGCATTCACCCGTCTGTCGATCCATAGGCCACTGAATGGGGCGCCCGGCGCGTGCAGACCCGTGGGCGGGTTGCCGAAGGGCGCGCCCGCGCCCACCCCGGCCAATCGGAGCCATGGGACGTAGATCGAGGCGTGCTCGGAAAGCATGAAGACGTCATCCGTGTCGCCGCGCCAGATCAAGTGTCCGTGTTCGAAGCGCTGATACGACGCGGGCACACTCAGGGCCGCGAGTGGACATCGGGTGGGATCGCCCAGCAGAGAGGGGTAGCAGCGAAAGCCGAGGACTTCCGTCAGGGCCGCGACACGTTGGCCATCTGCCAATACGGCGTCCAACTCGAGCCGAACCTGCGTGCGACTATCGAGCGGGATGTCGACAACGTGCTGGCCCTGAGCCGATCCGACGACCACGGTCGACGCCCAGCCATCGATCGTCTGGCCGCTCGACAGCCGATGCCATCTCCCGGTTTTAGGATCGTAGGTCTGGGTCCAGATCCGGACCTCGGTGGCGTCCGTCACCGACCAACGGATCGTCGCCAGGCCACCGCGCTCCAGTGGTGCAGGTTCGACCTCGAACAACAGGACGCGCGGTCTGGCAGGCACGGTTGCCGCGGCCAGAGTCGACGGGCGAGTGGTCGCCGTCGGCGCGACGGGCGCCGGCGTGGTTTGTGCCGCGACGGATGGTCTTGTGGGATGATCGGCCGCCTCAGTCGCGGGCGCCGGCGACGCCACGACAGGTGGCGCGGCCGACAGGATGTTGAGGGTGGCGTGGCTCGGCGGTGGCGGCGACGTGAGTTGGACGGCGCGAGTGCAGCTTCCGACCAGAGCGACCAGCAGAACGATGCCGGGAAGGGCATCGGCCGTTCTGAACATGCGATCCTCCGGGCGGCTCCGCGGACGGCTAGACGGGGATGCACGGAGCGCCTGAGTGTTTGATACCGTTCGTCAGCTTTTTCTTCACCGGCGTGGGTGCAGAGTCTTGCCTGACGCTTCTGCAGCCGGCGGCACCCGTGTCAGGCGTCGGCGACGTCCGGGACGCGCCCGACGCCGGGGGCAACATCCCTGGGCCCCCCACGGTCGGTCGCGGTCCAACGATTGTACTGCCCAGGTTGAGCGATCCGGAAAGACGCGTCGCGAGCTGGGGCGGGGCAGGCGGCGCTCGGACCGATCGCGACCGGTTCGGACGAGCTGTAACGGAGAGAGGGCGCGATTGCCTGGCGCGGAGCGTGACGCGAGGGGCGTCGTCGGGGACCCTCGTTCACACGTGGAGGTGGGATCGTGCAGAGTAACCGGGTTTCGTCACCTTCTTCTCTCGCAGAAACCCGGCGCGTTTGTTGTAAGATTAATCGGATAAGCGTCAGCGCGGCCCAACGTCGGTCGCACGGGCCCACGCCGGATCCTGTGGATGGATCTGCGGCCTGGACGTCGCCGGTTGGATGGAGAGCAGCCGGTCGACAGCGACGCAACCGCCGGCTCCGGCGGCGCGCACGGACACCCATGCTGGTCTGTCGTGCCTCATTCTGCTCGTGACTGCGGTTTACCGTCGTCGGTGACGAGTGGACCGACTCCGCCCCGGTGCGGCGTCGCTGCCGGAGCGTATCCGATCAACAAGGAGAGAACGCCCATGGATCGACTCAAACGTCTGCTGACCGTGGCGCTGGCCGCGACCATGCTCGCGGCCTGCGCGGCGCCCACCGCGGTCGCCCCGACTGCTGCTCCGGCGGCGACCGAAGCCGGTGCTGCGACGACCGCGCCCGAAGCCACGGCGGCCCCTGAGGCCGGCGCCACCCTGCGTGTGGGCATCGGGGCCGAGCCCGAGACGCTCGACCCGGGTGATGCCGTGATGGTGCAGGAGCAGTTTGTGCTGATCAGCCTGTTTGATTCGCTGCTGGCGATGGGGCCGGATGCGTCGCTGCATCCCGCGTTGGCCCTGAGCTGGGAGCCGAACGCCGAGTATAGCGAGTTCACGTTCGAGCTGCGTACGGACGTCACGTTCCATGATGGCACGCCGTTCAACGCTGCCGCGGTCAAGGCCTCGTTCGACCACATCATGAGCGACGCCGTGCTCGAGTCGGGCGGCAAGACCCTGCTGCAGGACCACCAGTACGTCGAGACCGTGGTGGTCGACGACGACACGGTGACGGTCAAGTTCGCGGCCTCGTACCCGACCTTCTTGCGTGACGCGGCCCGCCAGTGGCTGAGCATCTCGTCGCCGGCCGCGCTCGAGAAGCACGGGGCGGAGTATGGACGCAACCCGGTCGGCACCGGGCCGTTCAAGTTCGTGCGCTGGGAGTCGCAAACCGAGATCGTGCTCGAACGCAATGCCGACTACGCCTGGGCCCCGGCTTTCGCCGCCCACCAGGGCGCGGCGCATCTCGGCCAGATCGTCTTCCGGATCTTGCCGGATGCGGCGACACGGCTGACCGCGATCGAGACCGGCGAGGTCGACGTCGTGGCCGATCCGCCCTCGCTCGACGCGCTTGCGCTGGCCGATTCCGGCGCGGTGTCGATCGAGACGTTTGCGCAGCCCGGCATCCCGGCGTTGATGATGATCAACACCGAGAAGGCCCCGACCAACGACCTGAACGTGCGCAAGGCCATGCTGCTGGCGGTCAACCAAGGCGAGCTGGTCGCGACTGCGTTCCAGAGCCTGGGGATGCCGACCTACGGCGTGCTCTCGCCGACCACCTGGTCGTACGACGAAGCCGCGTCGAGCCAGTACCGCTACAACCTCGAGGAAGCCCAACGCCTGCTGGAAGAAGCGGGCTGGGTCGACACGAACGGCGATGGCATCCGTGAGAAGGACGGCGCCAACCTCACGATTGACTATCCGACCTCGCCGGTGTGGGAAGAGGCCTTCAGCGAGCTGCTGGCCGGCTACCTCCAGCTGGCGGGGTTCGAGGTGACCCTGCGGCCGATGGACGATGCCGGCATCGTCGCCGAGCTGGGCGCCGGCAACTACTCGATGATGTACATCTACTGGGTGCGGGCTGATCCCTCGCCGCTGCGGGTGCTCTTCCACTCGGAGAACATCAACGGCGGCGCGGCCTACAGCCGCTTCTCGAGCCCCGAGCTCGATGCGGCACTGGCGGACGGCGACGTGCAGACCGACGAAACCGTGCGGCTGCAGGACTATGTCACCGCGCAGAAGATCATCATGGACAACGCGCTGGTGCTGCCGATGTTCACGGTCAACAGCGTGTATCTCATCACGCCGGCTGTCAAGGATTTCTCCTTCGACTTGGAAGGCTATCCGTGGCTGTTCGACGTCTCGCTCCAACCCTGATCGGCCGAAAGCGTCTGTGAACTCGGCGGCGGGGCGGTCTTGAACAATGGCCGCCCCGCCGCATACTGTCGGTCAGCCGGCCCCGGCGGGTTCGCCGACCGGATTTGAGGAAGCCGCATGCGCCGCTATCTCGCGCGCCGTTTGATCACCTCGGTCGGCGTCTTGTTGGGCATCTCGGTGTTGGTGTTTTCGATCAGCCGCCTGGTGCCCGGCGACATCGTCGACGTCATGCTCGGCACGCGCAACGTCACGGCTGAAGCCAAGGCCGCGCTCCGCGCCCAACTCGGGCTGGATGCGCCCATCCCGGTGCAGTACCTGGTCTTCCTCGGCAACGCCGTGCGCGGTGAGTTTGGGGTCTCGTTGACCAACAAGATGCCGGTGGCGCGCGCGATCGGCGAACAATTGCCGAACACAGTCGTGCTGGCGGCGGCCGCACTGGCCGTCGCGCTTGGGATCGGGTTCCCGCTCGGAATCTTTGCGGCCTTGCGGCCCGGGAGCTGGGCCGACACGCTGGCCATGGCGGTGTCGGTCACGGGGCTGTCGATCCCGACCTTTTGGCTCGGGCTGATGTTGATCTTGTTCTTCTCGGTCCAGCTCGGGTGGCTGCCCAGCATTCACAAGGGCAGCGATCCGCTCTCGCTGATCATGCCGGCACTCACACTCGGGCTGCCTGAGGCGGCCGTGATCGCGCGGATGGTGCGGGCCAGCCTACTCGATGTGCTGAGCCAGGAGTACATCGTGGCCGCGCGGGCCAAGGGCGCGGGCCGCGCGCGCGTGATCTTCAAACACGCGCTGCGCAATGCCCTGATCCCGGTCGTCACCTTTCTCGGTCTGCAGATGGCGTATCTGTTGGGTGGGTCTGCCATCGTCGAGACCATCTTCGCCCGGCCCGGCATCGGACGGCTGGCCGTCTCGGCCATCTCATCGCGCGACTACCCGTTGTTGCAGGGCGTGGTGCTGGTCACGGCCTCGATCTACGTGGTCGTCAACACCCTGACCGACCTGACCTACATGCTGCTCAACCCCAAGATCCGGCTGACATGACACCCTCGCTCGAGCTCCTCCCGGCGACGCCGCGCTCCGAGTCGCCCAACGTGCGGTTGCTGCGCCGGACTTTCCGCAGCCCGAGCGCCGTGATCGGCGCCCTCATCTTGTTTCTGCTGCTTGCGGCCAGTCTGGCCGCGCCGTTCTTGACGGACAGGGACCCCGATCTGATCAACCCGGGCCAGGCGCTCAAGCCGCCGAGCCTGTCGCAGCCCATGGGCACCGACAACATCGGGCGCGACAATTGGGCCCGTTTTCTGTTCGGCGGGCGATTGTCGCTGCTGGTCGGCGTGATCGCGATCGCGATCGGCGCCACGGCCGGCATCACGATCGGCGCGGTGGCCGGCTACTTCGGCGGTTGGGTCGACTCGGCCTTGTCCTGGTCCATGGATGTGTTGATCTCGTTTCCGGATTTGCTCCTGGCACTGGCCATGATCGCGGTGCTCGGCCCCGGATTGATCAACGCCATGATCGCCGTCGGCATCGCCTTCATCCCGGGCTTCGCGCGATTGACCCGCAGCAGCGTGCTCTCGATCCGCGAACAGAATTACGTTGAGGCGGCCCGCGCCCTGGGTGCTTCGGATGCCAGTATCCTGCTTACACACCTCTTGCCCAATGCGCTGCGGCCGTTGCTGGTGTTGACCACGCTCAGCATCGGTTCCGCAATCCTCACCGGCGCGGCTTTGAGTTTTCTGGGCCTCGGCGCGCAACCGCCGACCCCGGAGTGGGGGGCGATGCTCAACGCCGGTCAGAAGTTCGTGCGCCAGGCCTGGTGGCTGACGGTCTTCCCGGGTCTGGGGATCTTCTTGACTATCCTGTCGCTCAACCTGCTCGGTGACGCCTTGAGTGACGCGGCGGCCGGTGGGACGGGGGGGCGGTAGAGAGGTGGGGGTGGTCACCACGCGAGGACCAATGGAATCGTTGCAGGGAAAAACCGCGTTGTTGACCGGCGCAAGCACACCGCTGGCCGAAGCGATTGCGGTCGCGTTGGCCGGACAGGGTGTGAAGCTCTGTGTGTCAGGGCCGTGGGCCGAGCGGGTGGACGCGGTCGTGGCCGCAGTCGCGGGCGCGGGCAGCGAAGCCGTCGGCGTTGCGGGGCCGTTGGAGACGCTCGAGCAGGCCGAGGCGCTGGTGGCCCGGGCCGGTGAGGCCTTTGGGGCCGTGCACCTGGTGATCTGGATCACGCCGTTCTGGAACGGCGGTTTCATCCACGACCATGCCGTGCCAGTGTGGGATCGGGTGCTGGCCGGCAACCTGCGCGAGCCCTTCCTGTTGGCGCGCGCGGTGCTCCCGGTGTTGCGCCGGCAAGGGTCCGGACAGATCGTGGCGGTCGGCTCCGACTCGTCGCTCGGGGCCTACGCGCGCGACGGCGCCTACAACGTGGCCCTGCATGGGTTGAACGCGCTGATGGATCTGATACGAGTCGAGAACGCCGAGCACGGCATCCGGGTGCATGTCCTTGCGCCTGGCCTGGCCCAGACGCAGCCGCTCGACTCCGACGGGCGACCTAACCTCACGACCAACGATGTCGCCGACTGGGTACTGTGGGCACTGACCCGCCCGGATCATCTGCGCCCCATCGGGCCGATCGTGATCTAGGGCAGGTCAGGTCGGTTATTTCCACGGCCCGAATGGTCGTTGATAACCGGGCCCCTCAGGCCCACGCCGTTTCGGCCCTCGGCCATCACCGGGGCGGCAATCCCAACTCGGCGCGCAATGCGTCGATGTCGGACACCCAGGCGATATGGTTCAGGAACTGGCTGAGCGACGGGCTGCGGCGGCGGAGCAGAATCACGGCCGGGCCGACCGGGTCAGCGCCGCCGGCGCCGCCGCCCGAGGACGGCGCGTACGCGCCGTAAAATGCAAAATAGGCCTGGTTTAGTTTGCGGATCCGGTAGCCGTTCTCCCAGAACACGGATCG
>JAEURK010000041.1 GCA_016789175.1 Anaerolineales bacterium | reverse complement strand
CATCGTGCTCGAAGGCGGCGCCATCCACTCCGATGGCGTGGGCACGCTGCTCACGACCGAGGAGTGCCTGCTGCATCCAACCCGTAACCCCGGGCTCAGCCGCAGCGCCCTCGAGGACCGGCTGCGCGCCCTGACCGGCGCTCACACCATCGTCTGGCTGGGCCAGGGCGTGGTGGGCGACAGCGACACCAACGGTCACATCGATAACCTGGCGTGTTTTGTCGAGCCCGGCGTGGTGGCCCTGGCCTGGGAGGACGATCCGACCGACCCGCAGCATGCTGTCTCTCGTGACGCCTTGCGCCGCCTGGAACGCGCGACCGACGCGCGCGGACACGCCTTCGAGATCATCAAGTTGCCCATGCCTCGGCCGGTGACGGTGCGGCCCGAAGATCTGGCCGACGAGCCCCCGATCCATCGCAGCCCTGGTCAACGCCTGGCAGCGTCGTACGCCAACTTTTACATCGCCAACGGCGGCGTCGTCGTGCCCACCTTCGACGACCCGGCCGACGCGCGCGCGCTGGACATCCTGGCCCGAGCGTTCCCCGATCGCCGCGTCGTGGGCGTGTCGTCACGCGAGATTCTGCTCGGCGGCGGCAACATCCACTGCATCACCCAACAGATCCCGGCCTGACCGCGCCTCGCTAGAAGGCAACGGCAGCCCGCCCGAGGTGTCCGGGACACCTCGGGCGGGCTGCCGTTCGATTCCTCAAGCCTGTGCGACCGCGAGCATTCCGGCGATGTGCTCGGCCAGCACCTCGAGGCCTTCGGCGAGGTCGGCATCGCCATCCGCGCGCACTGTTTCGGATTCGCGGCGCACGAGTGCCAACACATCCGGGGTCAGCCAACCGTTCTTTTGAGCGGCCAGCAGAGCCTCGCCGACGTCGTCGGCATCCAAGAGTTTCTGTAACACCTCGGTCGGCGCCGGCGGCTTTGACGCCGCCCCGCCTTCCGAAATGGCCAGCAGGCGCTGGGCCACCTCGGCCAGTCCGGGGTTGAAGCGCAGGGCGCTCTCGTAGCACGTCCGCGCCTGAGCCACGTTCCCGGCCGTGACGTAGCAATCGCCGAGCGCGGTCAATACGCCGGGGCTGTTGGGCTCCTCATTGAGCAGATCCAGATACACCTCGACCGCTTCCGACCAGCGACCCTGGTCGCGCCAGAGCTGGGCCAGCCAGTAGCGGGCGACGCCATCGTCGGGATTGAGCTCGACCGCCCGCAGCAGGTACGGTTCGGCTTCGTCGCGCTTGTGCTGCGCCAACAGCGTGCAGCCGACCCGTCGATAGAGGTTACCGTCGGCCGGCTGTAGCTCGATCGCGCGGTGGAAAGCCGTCAGGGCCGTGTTGACATCGCGCCCGGCCAACAGAGCGTCGCCCACCAACGCCAGCACCTCGGGCGTGTGTGGACCACGTTGAAGGCGCGGGCCGAGTGTATCAAGGACACCCTGAGGGTCTTCGCGAAAGCCGAAGTCCAGCGCCCGCGCCAGCTCGCGCCGCGCCGGTGCGATGCTCGGACGCTGGCGCGCCCCGCACACCGCCCGATACGCCGCAACGGTCTGGGCCGTCACGGTCACCCAGTTGAACCGCTCGCGGATCGTGTTCTGGAGCTGTTCCCGTTTGCCCTGTTCGGCATCGTAAAGGTTGTAGGCCGATGCCACGGCAGCCCGCACGGATTCGACATTGGCCGGGTCGCAGTAGTATGCGCCCGAGCCGAAGTATTCGGGCTCGGCCGCGCGGTCGCCCATCACCACGTTGCAGTCTGCCAGGGCGGCCTCGAGGCTGGAGATGCCCGCGCACTCCCACCAGCTCGACAGGGCATGGACGCGGGCGGCCGCCCGGGCCGAGGCCAGCAGCTCCTCGTCCAGGCGTCCAGTGAATAGCGTGTTCGGCGGCGCAAAGCGCCGACACAGGGCCAGATAATCCGGGTTCACGTGCGCGCCGGCCACGACCACCGGGACCTCGGTGTCGCGCAGGGCGAGCAACAGCATGAGCTGATTCTTGCGCGGCTCGACGCGGCCGGTGATCAACACGAAATCCTGCACGCCGTACTTCTCGACGAACGCGTCGGGCGAGGCGGGGGGCGCGATATCGACCCCGGTCGGGACGACAAACGCCATCGGCGCATTCGGGAAGCGCTGGGCGAGCAAGGCGCGCTCGCGCTCGCTGATCGGGATCACGGCGTCGACGTAGTCGAGGATGGTTTGCTGCTGGGCGTGATACTCGACGTGGTGGCGGTTGCGCCCATTGCGCGTAAACCGGCCGGCCGGCAACAGCCCGCCGGCGATCCCGCCCAGAGCGGCCCGCAGCTCCTCGTCGGTCTCGACTACCTTGAGCGCCTCCGACATGACGCGCTCGCCCCACAGGCTCTCGCTCACATCCCAAAAGAACGGCGTAAGCACGATCGGGGCGCTCGTCGCCGCCCGCAACGCCGCGACCTGGCGCCGCGTGATGTCCGGCAGAAGCAGGTTGAACACGTTGATCAGGTCATAACCCTCAGGGTCGGGCGTCAGGGTGCAGGCGAGGTCGACCGTATGGCCTAGCGCCTCGAGGCCGTCCTTGAGCCGTAACATGTGGGTCGTGTCGCCGCCGAGCGTCGTGAGCGCGTTCGGGCGATTGACGAACAGGATCTTGAGGTTCTCGGCCTTCCGGCCGTTGGTCCGAGCCCGGGAGCGAGCGGGCTGCGCCGATCCCGTGCGCGCGGCTTCGGCGGCCAGCGGCTTCTGCGAGCGCCAGGCCGGCGCCGACTCGGTCAGCGCACGCAGCCGCGTCAGCATTGCGCGCGACGGTCGCGTTTCGTTGAACTCGCGTGCGATAAAGGCCCGTGCCGCCCGGCCTTTGGCCCGCGCCGCGACAGGATCTCCGGCCACCGTCCGCATGACCTGCGTCAGCGCCTCGGTCGAGGGTTCGCCCCAACGATGACCCTTGAAGAAGAACGTGGCGCCGGCGTCGTTCCAGCCCTCCTCGGCGACCTCGACCTCTTCGACAGGCAAGAGGTAGGTATGCTCCGGTCGCATGAACTCGAGGCTGCCGCCCCAGTTCGGGCCGATGACGGCCCGCTCCATCGCCATCGCTTCCATGAACGGGATGCCCCAACCCTCGCCGCGGCTGGGCAGCACAAAGGCATCGCAGGCCTCGTACAGGGCCGGCAGTTGCGCGGCCGGCACGTGCTGATCGAGCAGCAGGATGTGCGGGCTGGTCGCCCAACTGCGCCCTTGCGCGCGCAGGTGCGCCTCGATCCGGGCCTTGATGCTCGACTGGGTTTCGCCACCCCGATAGGCTCGAATCACCAACGACACGTCGTCGCCGGGCTTGAACGCCCGCAAGTAGGCGTTGAGCAGAATGTCCCAGCCCTTCCGATAGGTCCAGTCGAACACCGACAGGAAGGCAAAGCCGCGCTTGCCGGGGATGGCCCAGGGCGCCTGCAGACCGGGCTTGTAGAACTCCGGGTCCAGGCCCGACGGCGTGACGAAGATCCGGTCTGCCGCCACGCCGGAACCGGTGAAGGTGCGCTTGTTGAACTCGCTCGGCACCCAGACCTCGTCCATGTCGTTCAGGGGTTGCACCCACGACTCCGGGATGCGGTCGGTCTCGAACATCGTGAAGCCGACATAGGCGCGATGGCCGGGATTGTTCCGGCGTTGCAGCGCATACACGTCCAGGTCGTTCTGCGGCACGACCGGCTGCGCGAATGACACGTACACGCCGGGCTCGGGCGCCCGACTGATCACACGTCGCCAGTACGCACGTTCGGCGGGACCGATCTGCTGGATGAACTTGGCCTCGCTGATCGTGGGCGTCACCTGCACCGCGACGCCCGCGGCATCGAGGGCCTTGAGCGATGTGCGCGCCATCCAGCAGTAACCGCTGAAGCCCAGGAGCGGGGTCTCCCAGTGCGTGCTCAAACCGAAGCCGGACGCCTCGGGCAGAGTCGTCTCGATCACCACCTCGGTCTCCACGACGTGCGCCGGTTCGTGGCCGCGCGTCAGGATCTCGAGCTCGGCTTGAAGCTCCTCGAGGCCAGCCGTCAGAGGCAGGTTGCCATCGGCCCGAGCCTGCTCAAGGTTGAGCGTCAGCAGCGCCATGAACTCGGGCGTCAGCTCGGACACGTGCTGCTCGGCGTAGCCCAGGATGTCGGGCGCCGCGAGCAACGTCTGGAAGAAACCGACGGCGCGTTCCAGGTCGGCACTGGACAGCGGACCCTTCCGACCCAGCATGGCTCCGATGCGCTCCCGCACGACTTGTTCCGCGGCCGCGTCGGGCTCAAAGACCGGCGGGTTGGCCGCCGGCCGACCGCTGCTGCGTACGATAGAGCCCAACTCGTCCACGAAACCCAGCTTGCGCCACTTGTGAACCAGATAGCGCCGGTTTTCGGGCGATCCGCCCTGGGCAATCACGCCCGGCTCCGCGACGCCGGATTTGTGCTCGTGGTGGATCAACGCCGCCCCGGGCAGTGCGTACACCTCCCAGCCGGCGGCCAATGCGCGCACGCAGTAGTCGTCGTCCTCATGCCAGAAACGCCCGAGACGTTCATCGAACAGGCCGATGCTGCGGGCCGCGCCAGCGCGTACCCAAAAGCAGAAGCCGGTCACGACATCCACCGGGGTCGGCCCGACCTCAGGCGCAGGCAACAGCGCGCGATCCTCGGCCAGCACGATGAAAGGATGACCGTGCGCGCCGGCTACGCCCACTTCAGGCTGGGCCTTGAACAGATCCAGGAACGGCTCGTACCAGCCAGGCTGCAGCTCGACGTCGTTGTCGAGGAAGACCACCAGGCCGTCCTCCGGCAGATGCGGCAGGATGGTCTTGAGCAGCCGATTGCGTCCACCGGGCACGCCGCGGTTCAGGGCACTCAGCTCCACGTGGAGGTGTGGCGCCGCCAACGTGCTCAGCCACGCCGGTGTGTCGTCGGTCGAGGCGTTATCGAGGATGAAGACGTGGTGGGGCACCGGCGTGTGGGCCGCCAGGCTCGCCAGACATTGTTGTGTATACGCCAGGGCATTGTGGGTCAGCACCGCGACATACAGGCGCGCGGGCGGCAAGGGCATCCGCGCGGTTTGCGCGGCCAGGCCGGCGCGATAAGCCGCTTCGATCTGCCCCACGACCACGTCGCTCGACAGCGTCGCCTCCACCGTGCGGCGGGCTGCGGCGCCCAGGCGACGCCGCAGATCGGCGTCCGCCAACAAGGTTCGCATCGCCTCAGCCAGCGCGTCGACATCGGCGGGCGGCACGACCAGGGCGTCCTGGCCGTCCTGCACATATTCCGAATTACCTTGCCCGCTCGTCATCACGGTCGGCCGACCGCAGGCCAGGGCCTCGAGCGCGGTGTGCGAGACGTTCTCGTACAGCGAAGGATTCACACAGATGTCGGCTGCCGCGTATTCCGCGGGAAGGGCCTCGCGCGGCACCGGCCCCGGGATCTCCAGTCGCTCGTCGGGAAGCCCCAGCGATCGCGCCAGACGGCGCAGGAACACGGTGGCCGGCTCGCCCTGCCAGTCGGCGTCACGGCCCAGCATACGGAAGCGCGCATTCGGAAATTCGCCATGCACCTGCGCGGCGGCGCGCACGAACTGCTCGGCGCCCTTGAGCGGCGAGTAGCGGTTCACACACAACACCAGCGGCGCGGCGGCTGTATCGGGCTCGCCCAGCGGCGCGAAACGGGTGGTGTTGATCCCGTTGGGGATCACGAGTGCGGCATCCGAGTCGACCGACCAGCGCTCGGACAGCCGGCGAGCGCCCAGACGTGACGGCGCGGTCACCAGATCGGCGCGTTCGAGCGCCCAGCGCTCCAGCTCGTCGATCTGCAACTCCGTCGGGCTGCCCTCGGCATATTCAAAGTCCCGGATGACCCAACTGGGCGTCTGGGTCCGCACGACCAAAAGTTGTCCGGGCCGCGGCCCGAAGGCCCAGCCTTCGGCCGCCCACTCCTGAAACTCGACCACGTCGATTGGCGCCTCCGCATCCAGGGTCGCCAGCTTCTGGGCCACAGCCCGGCTGTACGCGCGCACCGAGGCCGGATCCTTGGCGTTGGGTCCCGGCAGATGGATCTGGTGGACCCGCACGCCCTCGTCCGTCCAGGTCGTGGGTTGACCCGGATGTGCACAGGTGACGACCTGGACCTGGTGGCCGCGCGCCGCGAAGCCGCGTGCCACGGTGACGACGTAGGCGCCGATGCCCTCGGTCGGCTGGTCCGGGGCCGGCCAGTGCTGGGTGCCGAAGGCGATCGAGAGCGATCGAGTCGCGAGCGCGCCCGTGGCCGGCCCGGCCGGCGCCGGTTTCTCGGCCCGGCGCAGAACCAGCAGCTGGTCGTCGGCGTAGCCGGTCTCGAAGTGGAAGCGCGCGATCTCCTCGGCGACGAAGCCGCGCGCGCCGATGAACTGATCGAAGCGGATGCGCGAGTACTGATTGTTGTACCAGGTGCCGTCGAACGCGATGTTGTCGACCGGCGACTCGGCCAGCGGGATGAAGAAGATGACGAACACCTCGCCGCGCGACACGCGCAGCATCTCGGCCAGCAAGGCTTCGTAGTGGTTTTGGTGCTCCAGCACGTGGCGCATGTAGACCACGTCGAAGAAGCCATCCGGGAATGGCAGCCGGTAGCCGTCGATCAGATGCGGCTTCATCCGGGTGTAGTGCTGCTGGGCGTGCGCCACGAACTTGTGCGTGACGTCCGCGCCGTAGTAGTCGAGTCCGGGCGCCTCGAGCAGGCCGTCGCGTTCGAGGCCGCGATAGTCGATGCCGGCGCCGAAGCCGATCTCGAGCAGCCGCAGCTCTCCGCCCTGGTCGAGCCTGGCGCGCAGGTAGTCGCGCCACACGCGGCGGCCGGGGGTGTCCATATCCTGATGCGCGCCCCACAGATCGTCCGACGCCAGAAAGTCCTCGACCTTGCGGTCGGCCATCAGCTTATCCCAATTGAAGTGTTTGCTCATAGCGGCTACCGGCTCCATCCGGTTCGAACGATCCAGGCGCGGCTCCGGCTCCGCCGGAACCCGGGATACGTCACGCACGAGATCCGATCAACCCAACACAGACAACCAACGCTCGGCGATCTGCGCTGCTTCGCGCTGGTCAGCCTGAGCGCGGCCCTCGGCACCCAGGCGCGTGCGCAGGGCCTCGTCGTGCGCCAGACGCAACAGCGCAGCCTGCCACGCGCCGGGCGCCTCCGCGAACAATCCGCCGACGCCCCAGGCCGAATAGGCCGAGCGCGGCGAGGCGACCCATGGGATCCGGCGGATGCCGGCCTCCAGCAGCTTGATGTCGCTCTTGGCGTGGTTGAACGCGTTGTCGCTCAACGGTGCGAGCAACACGTCAAAGCGCGCCAGGAGGTTGGGATACACGTCAAACGGAACCATGGGCACGAACGAGCGCCGCGCGTCGGGCAGTTCCGCAAACATATGCCAGACCCCCGGATCGCCTCCGATGATCAGATGGGCTTGCGGGGTCTGGGCCATGAAGGCCTCGACCTCACGCACCACCAGTGCTACATCAGCCCGGTGCGTGGGCGTGCCCGCCCAACCGATGTTGAGGGTCGCGCGCGGCTCGCAGGCCCGCTCCCACAATGGGTTCGAGCGCGTCCAACCGTTTGGGATGATCTCCACCCGTCGGGAAAGTGGCCGATAGCGTTCGGCCAGGGCTGGCGTCGCGACAACGAGGAGATCGGCCAGGACCAGGGCGTGCTCCAGCGCCTGCAGCCGGGCCGGATTTCCCTTACCGACGCCGTGATAGCCAGGATGATCGGGCGGGATCGCGTAGAAGTCGTCATCAAGGTCGACGATCACGCGTTTGCCCTGGTGCCGGGCCTGTTGGATTTCGCGGGCCGCCGTGTGGGAAATCTGCGGGCGGGAGAAGACCAGGGTGTCGAAGCGTTCGAGATCGAGGGTCGCCGCGCTGCGGGCATAGAAGGCCGGCTTGCCCAGGGCAGCGAACCCCGCCACCGGCACGCCCATCCGGATGCC
>JAEURK010000036.1 GCA_016789175.1 Anaerolineales bacterium | reverse complement strand
GAGCAACAACACGCCGCGCATGAAGTGCACGAGCGGGTGATCCAACCCGGCCTGCAGCACGTTCGTGTACAGGTTCAACGCTGCTTCGCGGCTGCCAAGCGATTGCTCGTTGATGGCCTGCCCCAGATACATGATGGCATGGGCACGCTGGCCCTGAGCGTTTCGCAAAGCGCCGGTGCCGCGCGACAGCGCCGTGACCGAACTGGCCGTCTTGGTGGTGTCGGCGTCTTCGTCGAACAGCAATTCGGCCAGCAGCGTCAGAGCGATCTCGCGGGCCTGCTCGAGCGCATTGGCCTTGCGCACCGGCTGGGCCGCGGCCGCCGCCTCGGCAAAGACGCCGAGCGGGTTCGGGGTCAGCGGCGACGTGCTGGACGCCGGCGCTTCCAGGGCCAGATCGACGCCGCGCGGCGAGGTCTGGATCGGTTGCGCGTTCTTGAGGCGCCCAAAGGCCTCGCGCGCTTCAGGCAGTTGCGGGCTCAACTGGACGGCACGCTGGAGTGCCGCGTTTGCTTTGGCCGGGTCGTTGGCCTTCTGAAACAGTCGGGCCACTTCGATGAACTCGAGGGCCGCGGCCTGTTGCTTGCCGGCCTTCTCGAGCGCCAACGCCAGACGCGAACGGGCGCCGAGATTGTCGGGCGTCGCCTTCACGCTACGCGCCAGCGTGGTGACCGCTTTGGCCACATCCTGTCGCTTCATGTGCAGCTCGGCGACGTACAGGTAGGCCTGACCGGCCTCCTGTGGGCGGCCCAACCGCTCGAGGATCTCGCCGCACTTTTCAGGCGCAGTCGGATCACCCGGGATCTTGCCCGCGGCGCGCTGGTAGACGGCCAGGGCCTCCTTGAGGCGCCCCTTCTCCAGCAAGGCCATGCCCAGGGCGTTCAGAGCCGAGCCGTCATCTGGGAACTCGCCGACTGCGGCCTGATAGGCCTGAATCGCCTGGTCCCACTGACCGTCCCAGGCGGCGGCGTGTCCTGCGTTGAGTGCTTTCTCGAAGATGTCGCGTCGACCAGCCATAATCTGAATCAGTCTACCGGAACAAAAGCTCGCATTCCCTGAATTTACATGTGCAATTTATGTGCCGTTACGGCGGCTTGGGGGGTGTTGGTTGGGCGCGCGGCGAGAAGAAAGGGGCAATCGATCGAACAAAAGTTCGCTCTTCGCCCCGCGCTCTTCTCAGCCCGCCCCTCAGGCGTCCGCCGGGCCGGGTTGCCAGCTGACGGTGGTGGCCCAGGCCTCTGCCGCGAAGTAAATCTGATCGACGGCGGGATCTTTGACCTCGGGATACGTCGCCGGGTCAGCCAGTTTGGCCGCCAGCCGGCGCTTGAGCTCGGCATAGGCGGCAGCGCAGGGAGGATTGGCGCGCAGGTAATCGCGAAAGAGCAGGGCAAAGCGCTGGTTGGGGCGACCTGCGACCCGCACGTGGATGTTGGCAGCCCGGGCGCCATTGGCCGACCGAAAGAACAACTTCGACCAGGCCTCCGCCGGTTCGGGGCTCATGCCGGGCGGCACATGGTCTTTGAAGTAGCGCTCGATCGGATCGAAGCCGGCGGCGACCAGGGCCGGCGAGATCGCAGCATCGATCGCCGCGACCGTGACCTGGACGTCGATGATGTCCTTGGCGGCCAGGCCCGGCACCGAGGTCGAGCCGATGTGATCAATGCGCTGAGCCCTGGCCCCCAGCGCCTGCCGCAACGCGCGGGCCAGGGCCTGGAAGTCGTCAGGCCAATCGGTGCGATACGGAACGATGACGATGGGTGGCATCTCAGGCACCCTGGTTTCGCTCAGTCGAGCTCGTCCCAGTTCGGGCCGCTGCGCACTTCGACGCCGAGCGGCACGGTGAGCGTGAAGGCGCTTTCCATCACCTCCCGGATGATCTCGGTGGCGGCGCGCACGTCCTTCTTGCGGCACTCAAAGACCAGCTCGTCGTGCACCTGCAACAGCAGACGGATCTGCAGGCCGGCCGCCGCAAGCGCCGGGCCGACCTCGAGCATCGCGCGCTTGACGATGTCCGCCGCGGTGCCCTGGATCGGCGCGTTGATGGCCTCGCGCTCGGCGCGCGCCTTGGCGATCGCGGCTTCGCGCCCCCCACCCCCGCCCTCGCCGGAAAGCCCCGGGAAGTACCGGCGGCGACCGATCAGGGTCTGCACGTAGCCGTTCTCGGCCGCGAACGCCTTGGTCCCATCGATGTACGCCCGGATGCGCGGGAACCGCTCGAAGTACTGGCGCACGAATGCGTCGGCCTCGCTCAGGGTCAAGCCGGTCTGCTTGGCCAGCGCGAACGATCCCATGCCGTACAGCAAGCCGAAGTTGATGGCCTTGGCCTGCCGACGCTGCTCCTTGCTGACCTGCTCGGGCGGGATCCCCAACACGGCCGCGGCGGTGGCGGTGTGGATGTCCTGGCCCTCGGCGAAGGCGGTCTTCATCACCGCATCGTCGCTGACATGGGCGGCAATGCGCAGCTCGATCTGCGAGTAGTCGGCCGAGATCAAGGCCTGGCCGGGCGCGGCGATGAAGGCCCGACGCACCCGTCGGCCCAGCTCGGTGCGGATCGGGATGTTCTGCAGGTTCGGATCCGACGAGGACAAACGGCCTGTCACGGCCCCCGCCTGGTTGAACGAGGTGTGGATCCGGCCGGTCTCGGGGTTGATCTGCTGCGGCAGCGCATCGACGTAGGTCGACTTGAGCTTGCTCAGCTCGCGCTGCTCGAAGATCAGGTTGATCACGGGATGCCGGTCGCGCAGATCCTCGAGCACGTCCGAGGCGGTCGAGAACTTGCCGGCCGCGGTCTTGCGCGACTTATCCGGCGGGCGCAACCCGAGCTTGCTGAAGAGCGCCTCCGAGAGCTGTTGGGTCGAGTTGATGTTGAAGCTGTAGCCGACCAGGTGGTAGATCTCGGCCTCGACCTTCGCCAGCTGGGCCTCGATCTCGGTCGACAGGCTCGCCAGATAGGGCGCGTCGACGCTGATGCCGGCCATCTCCATGTCGGCCAGGATCGGGATCAGCGGCATCTCGAGGTCGCGCAACAATTCGGTTTGATGCTTGGCTTCAACCTCGGCCGACAGGACCGAGACAAGCCGCAACGTCATGTCGGCGTCGGCGGCCGCGTACGGCGCGGCCCGCTCGATCGACACCAGGTCCATCGAGATCTGTTTTTTGCCGCTGCCGATCAACTCGCTGATCTCGGTCATCTCGACCCCGAGCCGCACCAGCGACAGCTTCTTGAGGCCCAGGCTGTGCGAAGCCGGGTCGGTCAACCACTCGGCCAGCATGGTGTCGACGCCCAGCGGCGCCACCCGGATCCCGGCGCGCGCGAGCGCAATGTAGTCGAAGTCGATGTTGTGGCCGTGCTTGGGGATCCTGGGATCGGTCAGCGGGCCGCGCAGGGCCTCGATGACCTGCCCGAGCGGCAGCTGTCTCCCCTCGCGATGCCCGACAGGGATGTAATAGCCCTGGCCCTCGCGTACCGCGAGCGAGATGCCGACCAGCCCGGCCCGCACCGGGCTGAGCCCGTCGGTCTCGACGTCGAACGCGATCGCACGGGCCGCGTTCAGATCACGCACCATGGCCGCCAGCGACGTCTCATCGTCGACGATGATCGTTTCGGTCGGGGCCGGGTTCGAATCGGCCACCACCGGCTCGGCGAAGAGCCCCATCTGCCCGGCCGGGGTCACCACCCCGCCCGTCTGCGCGCGCGGCGCCTCCACCTCGACCTCAGGCGCCACTTCGGCCTCACCCTCCTCGCCGGCCGGCAGGCGTTTGAGCAAGGAGCTGAACTCGAGCACGCGGAACAACTCGAACAGACGATTGCGATCGAGCCCGCCAACGCGGCAGGCCTCGAGGTCGAAGTCGAGCGGGACGTCGGTCACGATCGTCGACAGTTTCTTCGACAACACGGCCGAGTCGCGGCCGGCCACCAGCTTGGTCTTGAAGCGGTTGGCGACCTCGTCGATGTGCGCGTAGATGGCGTCGAGCGAGCCGTATTTTTGGAGCAACTCGGTCGCGGTCTTCTCGCCGACACCGGGCACGCCCGGGATATTGTCGGAGGTGTCGCCGACCAGGGCCTTGTAGTCGATGTACTCGATCGGGGTCAGGCCGAACCGCTCTTTCACTTCGGCCGGGCCGTAATCCTTCGAGTCCTTCAACTTCTGACCCGCCAGCCGGATGGTGACGCGCTCGTCGGCGAGTTGCAACAGGTCGCGGTCGCCGGTGATGATCACGACGTCCACGCCGGCCAGAGCGGCGTGGCGGGCCACCGTGCCGAGCACGTCATCGGCCTCGAAGCCCTCGGCCGTCAGGATCGGGACGTTGAAGGCGCGGACAAGGTCCTGGATGCGCTCGATCTGCACGCGCAGATCGTCGGGCATCTTCTCGCGCGTGCCCTTGTAGTCGCCGAACAGGTCGTCGCGAAACGTCCGGCCGAGGTCAAAGCTCACGGCCAGATAGTCCGGTCCTTCGGCGAGGTAATCGAGCATTTTGAC
>JAEURK010000380.1 GCA_016789175.1 Anaerolineales bacterium | reverse complement strand
ACGGTGGTCAGCAAGGCTGAGCCGGAGGGTGTGGCATTGTCCTGAACATCCTTCGGTCGCAACACCAACGCCTCGTGGTCGTCGGCGGTGTCAAAAAAACCGCCGACCGGGTCGCTGAAGTGCTTCAACGCCAGATCAGCCAATTCGCGCGCGCCGATGA
Organism: Anaerolineales bacterium; assembly: GCA_016789175.1. Lineage (GTDB taxonomy): Bacteria > Chloroflexota > Anaerolineae > Anaerolineales > UBA6663 > UBA6663. The sequence continues at coordinate 21,610 of JAEURK010000380.1, read as the reverse complement.
AGTGGCGTTCCTCAAAGGTCGCCTGATAGAGCGTCAACAGCGCTTCGGCCACTGCGGCATAGTCTTCCAAATAGGCGTTCAGCGCGGCTGTGCCGTTCCGCCACGTGCGCTGTAGCCGACCGGCAGAGGTACGCATCTGACCCAGCAAGAAGTCGCCATTGCGCCGCGCCGCCTCGAGATAGTCGTCGCGCTCGAGTGCGATGCCCGCCTCGGCCAGAGCCGCCAGCATCAGACCGTTCCAGCTCGCCAGAACCTTTTCATCCCGCCCGGGATGGATGCGCTTCTCCCGCGCCGCGAACAACATCGCGCGCGCCTGGCGCAGGGGGGCGCTGCCCGGGTCGCACGCCTGCCCGTCCAACGCCGACTCCGGGGCAACGGTCTGCGCCAGGATCGTGTGTCCCTCGAAGTTACCGGCCGTCGTCACGCCATAGGCCTCCTTGAAAGGGGCCGCAGCGGCCCCGAGCAAGGCGTCCACCTCGGCCTCGGACCAAACGAAGAATCTGCCTTCCTCGCCTTCGCTGTCGGCATCCTGCGAGGCGTAGAACCCACCGGCCGGGTCCGTCATCTCACGCAAGACATAGTCCAGGGTCTCGACGACGACCCGCTCGAACTCGGGGTCGTGCGTCACCTGCCATGCGTGTAGATAGGCCCGCGCCAGCTGAGCGTTGTCGGATAGCATCTTCTCGAAGTGCGGAACCAGCCAACGCGCGTCGACCGAGTAACGATGGAAGCCGCCGCCCAACTGGTCGTACAGGCCGCCACGCGCCATCGCCCGCAGGGTCCGGATCGCCATATCAAGCGGCACCGCCTCACCGGTCAGCAGGTGATAGCGCAACAGGAACTCGATCGTCATGGGCTGTGGGAACTTCGGAGCCCGACCCCAACCGCCCAAGCGCCCGTCATAACTCTGCACCAATCCGCGCACCGCGGCCGCCAGATCGTCGAATGACGGCACGCCCGGTTCGGGCGCGGCCAGGGCTCCGGAACGCAGGTGCGCCACGATGTCGGCGCCGCCGGTCAGCACATCCGCCCGGCGCTGGGTCCAGGCCTCGTGAACGCCGCGCAACACCTGGCTGAAAGCCGGCAGGCCGTGCCGCGGCGTCGGTGGAAAATAGGTGCCTCCGAAGAAGGGCGCGCCGTCCGGTGTAAGGAACACGCTCATCGGCCATCCGCCCTGCCCCGTCAACGCCACCACGGCGCCCATGTAGATCGAGTCGAGGTCGGGTCGCTCTTCGCGATCCACCTTGACGTTGACGAAATGCGCGTTCATCAGCGCCGCAAGGGCCGGATCTTCAAACGACTCGTGGGCCATGACATGGCACCAGTGGCAGGCGGCATAGCCGATCGAAAGGAAGATCGGTTTGTCCTCGGCCCGGGCGCGCGCTAACGCCTCCTCGCCCCACGGATACCAGTCCACGGGGTTGTGCTGATGCTGCTGCAAATAGGGCGAACTGGCGTGAGACAGGCGATTGGGCATCAAGGAAGCTCCTCTAGGCAGGCGAATTCTATCGCCTCAACGCTGCGGCGTTGCCTGGACACCGTGAGCGGTCGAGAAGCGCGGCTTTCGCAAAGGTGGGGGCGATCTGCCTGGCAGGCGGACTTGTAGACGCACGGCGCACTCTTGAGTAAAATTGCAGCCGTGCTTCCACGAAACCCTCGGGCCAACGCCCGCACCGTCCGCCCCTGCACCTGCTTGTGTAGCTGCGCCTGAGGCGCAGTCGTCTCAGGCCGTCCACAATCGCACACGCCGCACCACGCGCGCCGGCCGTCCGCGCTCGCGTTCTTTCATTGAATCAGGAGACGTCTCGTGAACATCGCCAATGACATCACCGCGCTCGTCGGCAACACGCCGCTCGTGCGCCTGCGCCGCGTCACCGAGGGCGCCGGTGCCGAGGTGGTCGCCAAGCTCGAGTACTTCAATCCCTCGCACAGCGTCAAGGACCGCATTGGGCTCTCGATGATCGACGCCGCCGAAAAGGCCGGTCTGATGAAGCCCGACACCATCCTGCTCGAGCCCACCTCGGGCAACACCGGCATCGGGCTGGCGTTCGTGGCGGCTGCGCGCGGGTACAAGCTCACCCTGGTCATGCCCGAAACCATGAGCAAGGAGCGGCGCGCCCTGCTCCGCGCTTACGGCGCCGAGCTCATCCTGACGCCTGGCCCGGAGGGCATGGGCGGAGCCATCCGCAAAGCCGAAGAACTGGCCGCCTCCGACCCGCGTTACCTGATCCCACAGCAGTTCAAGAACCCGGCTAACCCCGAGGTCCATCGCCGCACCACAGCCGAGGAGATCTGGCGTGACACCGACGGCAAGGTCGACTTCTTGGTTTCGGGCATCGGCACCGGCGGCACGATCACGGGTGTCGGCGAGGTCATCAAGGCCCGCAAGCCCGGGTTCAAGGCCGTCGCGGTCGAGCCAGATGCTTCGCCGGTGCTCTCCGGCGGCGCGAAGGGGCCACACCCGATCCAGGGCATCGGCGCCGGTTTCGTGCCCGACGTCCTCAACACGCAGGTGTACGACGAGGTGGTTCGCGTCAAGAACGACGATGCCTTCGACATGGCCCGCCGGATGGCGAAGGAAGAAGGACTGCTGGTCGGCATCTCATCCGGCGCAGCCACCTGGGCGGCCGTGCAGGTCGCGAAGCGGCCCGAGAACGCCGGCAAGCTGATCGTGGTCATCATCCCTTCGTTCGGCGAGCGCTATCTCAGCACGGCCCTGTTTGCCGGACTGGTTGAGTGAGCGGCGTCGTCCGGCGCGCGTGAGGCGAAGCATGTTCGAGTCATTTCGCAGCGATGTGAGAGCCGTTTTGGGTCGAGACCCGGCCGCGCGGTCGGGTCTCGAGGTAGCTTTGCTCTATCCCGGTCTGCATGCCGTCTGGGGGCACCGGATCAGCCACTGGCTGTGGGTCCGCGGCTGGCGCTTGCCGGCGCGCTGGTTCTCACAGATGGTGCGCGGCATGACCGGCATCGAGATCCATCCCGGCGCCACGCTGGGAAGCGGCTTCTTCATCGATCACGGGATGGGCGTGGTGATCGGCGAGACCGCCGAGATCGGGGCCGACGTCACGCTTTATCACGGCGTGACGCTCGGGGGCACCAGCCTGAACAAGGGCAAGCGCCACCCGACCATCGGCGATCGGGTCGTGGTCGGCGCGGGCGCCAAGATCCTGGGCGCGATCACGGTCGGGGCCGACAGCCGAATCGGCGCGAATGCGGTCGTGGTCAAGCCGGTTCCGGCCAACTCGGTGGTGGTCGGTGTGCCCGGCCAGGTCGTGGTTCGCACTCAGCAGCCGGGCGCTGCCGGTCTGGACCTGAACCACACCAACCTGCCGGACACGCTCGGCACCGCCGTGGGCCAACTCCTGGAACGGGTCGAGGAGCTCGAAGAGAAAGTGTCTGTCCATCATCATTACGGCGCGGAGCATGCCGTCCATGCCCCGCACGGCGGTACCTGGCGCGGCGACGATTTCCAAATCTAGGTCAGGGCAAAGATGAAAGCCACCGGGCCTGGGCGCTGCCCAGACCCGGTGGCTTTCATTTGTCCAGGCCCTTTCGTTCCTGGCGTAGAATGGAGGGCATCCCGCTCGGAACGAGAGTGATCCGTCATGACCAACGCAGCGCTCGGCTTCATCGGACTCGGAATCATGGGCCAGGGTATGGCCCGCAACCTCCTCAAGCACGGGCACCCAATCACGGTCTGGAACCGCACCCCAGCCAAAGCCGACGCGCTCGTCGCCGAGGGCGCGCGCTGGGCCGAGAGCCCGGCCGCGGTCGCCGCGGGCAGTGACATCATCTTCACCTGCGTCAGCGACACGCCCGACGTCGAGGCGGTTCTGGTGGGCGAGCACGGTGTGATCCACGGGGCACGCCCGGGCAGCCTGGTCGTCGACATGAGCACCATCAGCCCGGCCGCGACCCGCGCGATCGGAGCGAAGTTGGCCGAGCGCGGCGTGGCAATGCTGGATGCGCCCGTCAGCGGCGGCAGCGAAGGCGCTGCCAGGGGCACGCTGAGCATCATGGTCGGAGGCGCGGCAGAACACGTCGAACGCGCCCGACCCTACTTCGAGGCGATGGGCAAGACCATCACGCACGTGGGCAGCCCGGGCGACGGCCAGATGGTCAAGCTTGTCAATCAGATCCTGGTCGTCGGCAACGCGCTGGCGATGAGCGAAGCGCTCGAATTCGCCCGCGCCGGCGGGCTGGATCTACAAAAGACCCTGGCGGCGGTCAGCGGTGGCGCGGCCGGAAGCTGGATGCTCAGCAACCGCGGCCCGCAGATCCTGGCCGACGACTGGCGCCCCGGCTTCACCATCGACCTGCAGCAGAAGGACGTCCGCCTGTGCCTGCGTGAGGGCGACGCGCTCGGCGTGCCGCTCCTGGCGACCAGCCTGGTGTTCAACCTCTACCGCGTCTTGCAAGCCGATGGGCTGGGCCATGAGGGCAATCACGCCCTGATCAAGGCGCTGCGCAAGCTGGGCGACGGCAAGGGTTAGCGTTCCGTTCAAGCAAGACCGACTGAGCGACACGCTTGCAGGCTATCCGGATAAGGGTGGGTAGCTCGCAGCATATGTCAGCCAGTCGAGCCATCGAATCGGCATTGCCCGGTACGTTTTTGAGGGACCACCATGACAACCTTTTTTTTTCGCAGTTTTGTTGCCGTGATTTTGATTGTGTCGTCACTAAGTATGTCGGCGGCCCAGGCGCCGGCAGCCGTGTCTCCGGTTGTGATCGAGGATTTTTCTGTGGGCACGGCGACCACCTCCGGTTACCTGCTGGGAACGTCGCCCGCCAACGGTAGCGGTTCGTTGGCCAGCGTGCCTCTCAGCGGCGGATCGCCCACCCCGTTAACTGCTCCGAACTACGTCTCGTACGTCGTGAGCCCAGCGGGTGATCGAGTCGTATTCTACGGCGCGCCGTACGGGGTGACCTTGCCTCATCCGAACGACAGCAGCCGATATTGGAGCGTTCCCGTCGCGGGCGGAACTCCCGTAATGCTCAGCGAACCGACCTATGCCTATCCCCCCCTCATGCAGTCACCCAGGTTCTCGCCGGATGGCCGGACGCTGACCTACATTGAATCTGACCCGGCACTCTATGGCGGCGGCACGCACGTGCTGAAGTCCCGCCTCGTCGACGGAAGTGCTCCCGCAGCACGGTTGTCGCCGGACTCGGGGATCGTCGCAAAGTGGGCCATCTCGCCCGACAGTCGCTGGGTCGTCATCTGGATCGGTGACAGCTATGGCGCCGTAATCGGGGCGTCGACCGAGCGATGGTCAATCGAGAACTCGCGGATGGTGCGCGTGCCGCTACATGGTCCGAATTCCAGCGCCGTGACGCTGGACAGTACGCCAGGTGCCCGAGGGATCTATGGAACCCAGGCATTCAGCCCCGATGGCTCGCACATGATTTACGTGCTCGATGGTTCAGTCTGGAGCGTTAACCTTACGAACGGCACAAAAGTGAGGCTGTCGCCCGATGGTCAATCGGTAGATCCGGAAGCAGCGGCGCTACTTGTCAATCCGGCCAATGTCGCGATCTGGAACACGGGGCCAAGCAGCCCGGTGTTTGCCACGCCGGTAACAGGCCCCGCTGCTGCTTCCCGCAATCTCTCGGCCGGGCTTCCCGGTCCGATCCTCAGTCAGGTGGGCCGGCCCCCGTGGAAAGCCTCTCCTGGCGGCGACTATGTCGTCATGCGGGTCAATGAGGGCGTGTACTCCGTGGCGGTGAATGATCCGGCTGCCAGCCCGGTATTGTTGGCCGATGGTGGCGGTCAAGGCCTCTCGTTTTGGGTCACCTCAGATCGCCTCGTGTTCAGGACGACGTCCCACATCTACTCAATACCGCTGCAGGGGCCCACTGGAGTCGAGTCCACTGTGCTGGTGCCCATCTCCGCAAACCTGGCGGCCAATCCGATATCGCCCGACGGGTCGACCATTGTCGGAGCGATGTTCCGGGAGCAGACCTGGGACGTCTTCAGTGTACCTGTTACTGGGCCGTCGCAAAATGCTCGCAACGAGTCCTATGGCTCCTCTCAGTTGAACCTCATAGCGGCGGATTATTGGTTCTTTGCACCCAACAGCAAGCACCTGGTTGCACGCGATGCAACCATGAACACCGCGTATGTCTTTTCAATCGGCAGTGGCCCGCGCACGCTCCGCCTTTCCACCGACTGCAGCGCAGAGGGCAGCGGCCTCACGGTCACGCCGACGCCTGAACAAATTCATCATCTTTTCCTGCCGTCGGTGGGCCGCTGCATCCTGACATCCTCGAGCCCGTAAGGTAAGGCCCGGAATACGTCGAGCAGGCTACCCGCGAGTACAATAAACTCATGACCACCTCAACACCGGCAGCGCTCGACGCGAATGCCACCCCCGAACCGGACTGTACGAACGGGTCAATCGCCAACTTCGATCAGTTGCGTGCGACCGAATACGCCCGCCTCGACCGCGCCGGACATGTGTATTTGGATTACACAGGCGGGTGTCTCTATGCCGCGCGCCAACTGAGTGAACATCAGGCGTTGCTGGCCGAGGGCGTGTTTGGCAATCCGCATTCGAGCAATCCCACCTCGCGCGCCGCGACCGAGGGCGTCGAAAGCGCGCGCGCGGCCGTGCTGCGCTTCTTCAACGCGGATCCGGCCGAGTATGCCGTCATCTTCACAGCCAACGCCAGCGGCGCGCTCAAGCTGGTCGGCGAGTCGTACCCGTTCGGGCCGGGCGGCGCCTTCCTGTTGACCTTCGATAATCACAACTCGGTCAACGGCATCCGTGAGTTCGCGCGGGCCAAGGGCGCGACGGTCACCTACACGCCCGTACGGCCGCCGGACCTCCGGCTCGACACCGACGTCCTGCGCGCCAACCTGGCCCGGCCCGCCGGCGGACAGCCAAGGTTGTTCGCCTACCCGGCTCAATCGAACTTCTCCGGTGTTCAGCACGATCTGGGCTGGGTCGACGAAGCGCAAACCGCGGGCTGGGACGTGTTGCTGGATGTGGCCGCCTTCGCGCCGACCAATCCGCTCGACCTGCGGGTCGTTCAACCCAATTTCGTCGCGCTCTCGTTCTACAAAATGTTCGGCTACCCGACCGGCATCGGAGCCCTGCTCGCCCGTCGCTCGACGTTGGCGCGCCTGCAGCGACCGTGGTTCGCCGGCGGCACCATCACCGTCGCGTCGGTGCAGGGCGACAAGTATTACCTGCACGAAGGGGCCGAAGGTTTCGAAGACGGCACGCTCGACTATCTCAACCTGCCCGCCGTCGCGATCGGCCTGCGCTATCTCGAGGAGGTCGGGGTAGCGCGCCTGCACACCCGGCTCGAGGCCCTGACCGGCCGCCTGCTTGAAGAACTCGTGGCGTTGAAGCATCGCAACGGGCTGCCGTTGGTCAAGGTCTACGGACCGACGACCACCGTGGCCCGCGGCGCCACGGTCACGTTCAACGTCTTCGATGCCAAGGGTCATTTCGTCGATCATCGACAGGTCGAAACCCGCGCCAACGACGCCCTGATTTCGCTCCGCACCGGCTGCTTCTGCAATCCCGGCGACGGCGAGCTGGCGCTGGGGATCTCGGCCGAGGAGCTCTCGAGTTGCTTCGTCGCCAGTCGGGCGCGGCTGACGCTCGACGACTTCCGGCGCTGCATCGACGACAAGAGCACCGGCGCGGTACGCGTGTCGCTCGGGATCGCGAGCAACGCCGCCGACGTCGACCGCTTGATCGACTTCCTGCGCACCATGCTCGATTGACAACCCGCTCGCAACCGGAGGCGCCATGACCGTGTACACCGAGACGATCGCCGGCCACACCTTCTCCTTTCCGGATCTGCGCACATTGCTTGCCAAGGCCAGCGCCCCCAAATCCGGCGACGCCCTGGCCGGCCTTGCCGCCGAGAGCGCCGAGGAACGCGTGGCCGCGCAACGCGCCCTGGCCGACATCCCGTTGACGGCCTTCCTTGAAGAGCCGGTCATCCCGTACGAGGCCGATGATGTCACGCGGTTGATCCTCGATACTCACGATCGCGACGCGTTTGCGCCGGTCAGCGGACTGTCGGTCGGCGCTTTCCGCGATTGGCTGCTGGGCTACAGCGTCGACGGAGCGACGCTGGAGGCGCTCAGCCCGGGGCTCACGCCCGAGATGGTCTCGGCCGTAGCCAAGCTGATGCGCAATCAGGATCTGGTGCTGGTCGCTCAGAAGCGCCGGGTCGTGACGCGCTTCCGCAACACGCTCGGCCTGCCGGGCCGATTGGCGGCGCGTCTTCAGCCCAACCACCCGACCGACGACCCGGCCGGGATCGCGGCCGCGATCATCGACGGCCTGCTGTACGGCTGCGGCGACGCCGTGATCGGTATCAACCCGGCCAGCGACAGCCCGCAGCGCGTGGTGGAGCTATTGACGATGCTCGGCGATCTGATCGACCGCTATCGCATCCCGACCCAGAGCTGCGTGCTCGCCCATGTCACCACGCAGATGCAGGCGATCGAGCGCGGCGCGCCGGTCGATCTGGTCTTTCAATCGGTGGCCGGCACCGAGGCGGCCAACAAGAGCTTCGGGATCACGCTTGGCCTGCTGGCTGAGGCGCGCGACATGGCCCTGGCGCTCAAGCGCGGAACCGTGGGCGACAATGTGATGTACTTCGAAACCGGCCAGGGCAGCGCGTTGTCGGCCGACGCCCACCACGGCGTCGATCAACAGACGTGCGAGACCCGCGCCTACGCCGTCGCCCGCCACTACAAGCCCCTGCTGGTCAACACCGTTGTGGGATTTATCGGGCCCGAGTACCTGTACGACGGTGCCCAGATCACACGCGCCGGCCTCGAGGATCACTTCGCCGGCAAGCTGCTCGGGCTGCCGATGGGCTGTGACGTGTGCTACACCAATCACGCCGAGGCGGATCAAAACGACATGGACAACCTGCTCACGCTCCTGGGCGTGGCCGGGTGCAACTACTTCATGGGCGTCCCCGGTGCCGACGACATCATGCTCAGCTACCAGAGCACTTCGTTCCATGATGTGCTCTACCTGCGGCAGGTGCTGGGGCTGCGTCCGGCGCCCGAGTTCGAGGCCTGGCTGACCGACCAATCGATCCTCAAAGCGGGCTGTGAGCTGCTGCCGGCCGCGCCCCATCACCCGCTGCTCGCCGCGGGACCCTGGAACGCCTGAGGAGACTGACATGGACGACCTGACACCGACTGATCCGTGGCGTAACCTCAGCCGACTGACCACGGCGCGGGTCGGCCTGGGGCGCGCCGGAGGCAGCCTGCCGACGCGTGAGGTCCTCGACTTTCAGCTGTCCCATGCCCGCGCGCGCGATGCCGTGCACCTCGCGCTGGATGTGCCCACCATCGAGGATGCGCTGGCGACTCGCGGCTGGCCGTTTCTGACCGTCCAGAGCCGGGCCGCCGATCGCGCCGCCTACCTTCAGAACCCCAACCGCGGACGAAGGCTTTCGGCCGACGGCCTGGCCGCGTTGCAGCCCTGGCGCCACGAGCCGGCACCCGGCTACGACGTGGTCTTCGTCGTAGCCGACGGCCTGTCGGCTCTGGCAACGCAACGGCACGCCGTTCCGTTGCTGGATGTCACCCTGCCGCGGCTTCAGGCCCTGGATTGGCGGATCGCACCGATCGTCGTCGCGCGCCAAAGCCGGGTCGCGCTCGGCGACGAAATAGGCGAGACGCTCGGCGCAGACGTGGTGGTGATGTTGATCGGCGAGCGACCGGGTCTCGGTTCGGCGGACAGCCTGGGTGTCTATGTGACGTACGGGCCCCGCGTGGGCCGGTCGGATGCCGAGCGCAATTGCATCTCAAATGTCAGACTTGAGGGATTGTCCTACGCCGAGGCCGCTCACAAGATCGTGTACCTCGTCACCGAAGCGCGCCGCCTCAAGCTCAGCGGAGTGGCGCTCAAGGACGAGACGGGCTCGACAACAACAACCCTCGAATGAAGGCCATTGTGGCGCAGGATCTGGCCGCGGATTGCACGGAAGAAAGGGAGACCGGCCCCGACTGGGCTCCGATGGTTCTAATCCGCGATATCTGCCTGATCCGCGGCAAAGAACGCACTGACAGGGCGTGCCTGCACACGGGCTTTGCACCACCGCCACCGGGCACGGGCGGGCGCTATACTTGAGTGATTCAAGGCCGATCTCCGATTTCTGCAGCTGGGGCTTCCAAGGGTGGGCGCCCCAGCTGTTCATGACCAGGACACCTGCGTGAGCCAACACCGAAACGAACCTGCCACCTCTGTTCATCCCTTACTTGAGGCCCGCTGGAGCCCACGGGCTTTCAGCCGCGAGACTTTGACAGACGCCGAGTTGCTGCCCCTCTTCGAGGCGGCCCGCTGGGCGCCGTCGGCCTCAAACGAGCAGCCCTGGCGATTCATCGTCGCCCGGCGTGACCAGACCGAGGCCTACGGCCGGATCTTCGCGTGCTTGAGCGAGAGCAACCGTCGCTGGGCAGGATCAGCCGGGGCACTGGTCATCGCCGTCTCCGCAAAAGTGGCGCGCTCCGGCCGCGAGAACGGTCACGCACGCTATGACCTGGGCCAGGCCGTGGCGCATCTCACGGTCCAGGCCTCCGCAGCCGGCATCTACGTTCACCAGATGGGCGGGTTCTCGGCCGATGCCGCGCGTGCGGCCTTCGCCATCCCAGCGGGATATGACCCCGCGGTCGTGATTGCGCTCGGCCGGCTGGGAGACCCCGAGGCGCTCGACGAGCGCTATCGGGAGCGCGAGCTGACCGCGCGCGATCGAAGACCGTTGCGCGAGACGGTGTTCGGCGGCTCCTGGGGTGAACCGACGTCGCTGGCGTGATCTGGCCAGGCGGGCCGAACTAGGGTATCCAGCCGGCGAGCCGCGCCATCATCCACCAGAAGGCTTCGCCTTTACGCTTGCAGTTGAAGCCGTGCGAGTGCGCGCACGATGGCAGGTTGACACAGTCACCGGGATGTGCCGAGCACCAGGTCGTGCACCACGGGCAGCTGTCGTCGGCGTTGGCGTAATACACGCCGTTCGGGTCGTAGCTCTCGATGTCGGCGAAGTCGAACAGGATCTTGCCGTTGGCCTGAGCAAAGGCCCGGATCTGGGCGTTGCGCAACGCCAGATTGCCGCTGGGGCCTGAGCCGTCGAGGTGACCTGTCATATACACGAAACGAATGCTCGGGTAGTCGCGCTCGAGGCCGCTCATCAGGTCGAGGTAGGTGTCGATGTCGGCCGCGCTGGCCGAGCTGACCTGGCCGCACCACGACCAGAGCACGACATTGCGGTTCGCGCCCGCCCCATTCAGGTACGCGCGCGTCCGGGCTTCCCAGGTGGTGCGATCGGGATTCCCCAGGTCGCCGCTGGGTGTGTAATCCGCGATGGAGAGGACGTCGGCCTGGATCGCGCCGTTGGTGTTGAAAGCCAGCAGCGCATTAACGTCGAACCAGTAGTCGGCGCCGCTGATCAGCTGGCTGCCGTGTGAGGTGTGTCCGTAGCTCAGCCGCAGCTGGTTCTTGGCGAGTTCGATATATTGGGTCGGGATACTGTCGAGATCCGCAGTCGTATGGTTGATGATGAATGCGCCGGCGATGCCGCCCATGCTGTGGCGCAACACACTTGGAAGCACGAGCCGATACGACTGTGAACCCTGAGCCCACGCCGACTGAGGGGGACGTCCCTCATAACCGCTCAGTATGCCCGACACGATCACCGACAGTGCGATGCGTACCATCAAACGCAACATGATCTTCGCTGTCCCTTCCTGGGACAGTTATCGGTGCATCGGTGCCCCTTTGTCTATACAACTAAAGGTTGAACGAAAGTAGATCAGGAAAGGCTTATTCGCCGCGTTCGGGATAGAGCAGGCACTCCCACGCGTTGCCGCCGTCGCTTGTGCGAGCCACTCCGCCTGTGCCTACGACATAACCATGCTGGTCGTCGAAAAAGACGCCGTCAGAAATCGTCTCAAACTCCGTGCAGGGCTCAACTCGTGGAAAGTGCCAGGTCTCGCCTCCATCATGCGTCAGACCGGGCGCATTCAGAGACACCATGAATGTATAGGCAAAGTCCTTGTTCAACGTCGCAAGCCGGACCGGAAACCCCGCCCAGGGCAGGATGGCCGCGGAAGCTCCTTCAGCAGGAGAGCCGAATTGTGTGACGGCCATCAAGCGCCACGTGAGTCCGTTGTCGTTCGATCTCCAGGAGGCCTTTCCGATGCCACGCATGGCGCCCATGCCACCACAATTCATCCATATGACGCCGTCTGAGCCCAAAGCCACGTCCTGATCCTCGATCAGTCCCGAGGCGCAGGGCATCGTCACGCGATCCCAATGACTTCCGCCATTGACCGTTAGCCACCACCCCTCAGCTCGATGACTTTCGCGGCTCTCTCGCCGAACAGCCGACACCAGAACAGTATGCTCGTCGACGACCGAGATCGGTGGATAACCGTGATCGACCATGTTGCGTATCGTCCATACAGACGGGATGACGGCCGGATCCGACCAATCGGCGCGATGGGGCCCCGACAGCCCCTGGAGATGAAGACCGTCTTCCGGCGTCTCCCAAAGCAGCCAGACCCACCCGGAGGCACCTCGCCCCCAGGCGAGGATCACATCGCCCGGCATCTCTTCAACCCATGTGGCACCACCATCGATCGTCGACCACAACTGGGTGCACCACGCCCAACCGACAGCCGCGTCGCGGATCAGAACTGCCGTGGCGCGGCGTGGAGTGATCATCGCGTTGGGTCGGTCACCTCAACCTCGAACAGGCTCGGCCATAACTTGCCGGTGACGAACAACCGACGCTCGTTGGGCGCGTAGGCGATCCCATTCAGCACATCGGCGCCGGCGCGCTGCGACTCCGGCAGCACGCCGGTGAAGTCGATCCGCGCCAGCACGCGCCCGGTCGCAGGATCGATCCGGACAATGTGCTGGGTCTGCCAGATGTTGGCGAACACGGCGCCATCGATATACTCGAGCTCGTTGAGACGCACCACCGGCGCCCCGCCATCGGTGACGGCCACCTGGCCGACTGTGGCGAGGGAGACCGGATCGACAAAATACAGGTTCGCGCTGCCGTCGCTCATCACCAGGTTCTCACCGTCGTACGTAAGCCCCCAACCTTCGGTCGGGTACTGCCACGTTTGGAGCAATCGAAAAGTGGCACGATCGTAGACGTAGCCGACATGGTCCTGCCAGGTGAGCTGATAGATCCGCTCACCGACCACCACGATGCCCTCGCCGAAGACCCGGGGGTCCAGGTCGATTTGTTGCGTGATGGTTCCGGTCACCGGATCGACGCGGCGTAACGACGATCGACCGACGAGGCCGGTGCCTTCGATGAAGGCGCCGTCCACCCATTGCAGACCTTGAATAAAGGCGCCCGGGTCATGGGGGTAACTGGCGACGACGCGATAGCCACAGATGGGCGCGGGCGCGCTTGGCGCGGCAAACCACGACTCAGGCAGGAGCGGTCGCTCGACCCGACATGGGTTGCGCGCATCGACCACCAGCCAAGCGCCGGCCAGCGCAACGATCAAAGCGAACGAGAGGAGCAGGCGATTGCGAGACATGGGTGGATTATGCCACCGGCGGCATGATCACAGAAGATAACGACGAAGACCGCAACGCGTTGGGCGGCGTCGCCGCCCAACGCCGTTGCGGTCTTCGCCCTACCTGGCGGCCCCTCCCACCCGCGGCGCAATTGGCGTACAATTGTTCTATGCGCGACCCGCTTGCCGCATTTTCACCCGCCACACGGGCCTGGTTTCAGGAGGCGCTTGGGCGCCCGACTCCGCCCCAGATCGAGGGCTGGCCAGCCATCCAGCGCGGGGAACATACCCTGATCCTGGCCCCGACCGGCTCGGGCAAGACCCTGGCGGCCTTCCTGTGGGGCATCGACACGCTGTATCAACGTCAGGAGGCTCAGGAAGACCCAAGCGGGATCGGCCTGCTCTACATCTCGCCGCTCAAGGCGCTCAACAATGACATCGAGCGCAACCTGCGGGCGCCGCTCGAGGGCATCCGCACCATCGCGGCCCGTCAGGGCACGAAGCGGTCGGCCTTGCGCGTGGCTGTGCGCACCGGCGATACGCCGGCGAGTCAGCGCGCTCAGATGCTCAAGCATCCGCCGGACATCCTGATCACGACGCCCGAGTCGCTCTACCTGATGCTCACCAGCCCGAAAGCGCGCGACCTGTTCCGCACGGTGCGGGGCGTGATCGTCGACGAGATCCACACCCTCTGCGGCAACAAGCGCGGCGCACACCTCGCCCTCAGCCTCGAACGCCTGACGCACCTGGCCGAGGGCCCGGTGCAGCGTATCGGGCTCTCGGCAACGATCCGGCCGCTTGAGGAGGCCGCGCGGTTCCTGGGCGGACAGGTGGCCGGCAATGATGGGCCAACACCCCGCCCGGTGACAATCGTCGACGCGCATTACCAGAAGGACCTCAAACTCGAAGTCATTACGGCGGTTGAGGACTTCAACGACTTGCCCGGCGGCAGCATCTGGCCCGCCGTTGTGCCGCTGGTGCTGGCCGACATCCTGCGCCATCGCACCACCCTCATCTTTGCCAACAACCGCCGCCTGGCCGAACGCACGGCCGATCGACTCAACGCACAACTCGCGGCGGAGCGCTCGGAAGAGATCGAGCCCGGCAGCACCGCGGCCCTCGCGCCCGGTGGCCTGATGCGTGACCGCGGTATGTTCGCCATCGGCGCCGAAGGGCCAATCCGCGCCCACCACGGCAGCATGTCGAAAGAGGCCCGGCGCGAGATGGAGGCGGACCTCAAAGCCGGCAAGTTGCCGGCGCTGGTCGGCACCAGCTCGCTCGAACTCGGCATCGACATCGGCGCCGTTGACCTGGTCGTCCAACTCCAGTCGCCCAAGAGCGTGTCGCAAGGGCTGCAACGCGTCGGTCGCTCTGGGCATCTGGTCGGGCAGACCAGCCACGGCCGGATCTACGCCACCTTCCGCGAGGATCTCATGGAAGCGGCCGCGATCACGCGCGGCATGCTCGACGGCGACGTCGAGTTGACCCACACCCCCGAAAGCCCGTTGGATGTGCTCGCGCAACAGATCGTGGCCATGGTCGCCATGGAGTCCTGGCGGACGACCGAGCTGTTCGATCTGATCCGCGGCGCGTACCCCTATCGCAGCCTTTCCCAAACGCAATTCGAGAGCGTGCTCGACATGCTCACCGGCCGGTTCTTCTTCGATGCCGCCCAGGTCCCGGCCACCGCCTCGCTCCGGGCCAAACTGGCCTGGGATCGGACGGGCGATCGTCTGATCGCGCTGCCCGGAACCCGGCTGCTGGCGATGAGCAACGTCGGCACGATCCCGGACACCGGCGCTTTCGGCGTGTACCTCGGTGACGGCAAGACTCGGATCGGCGAGCTCGACGAGGAGTTCGTGTTCGAGACCCGCATCGGCGACACGTTCTTGCTCGGCAGCAACGTTTGGCGGGTAGCCGAGATCAACGACGATCGGGTGGTCGTGACCGACGCCGCCGGCGCAACGCCGCGCATGCCGTTTTGGAACGGCGACTACCCCTACCGACCGTACGAGCTCGGCGCGCGCATCGGCGCATTCCGGCGTGAGATCGCCGAGCGCCTCGCGCGCCCGACCCAGGACGCCGTCATGGAGACGGAGACCTGGCTGCGACGCGACTACGCCCTGGATGACCGCTCGGCCCGCGCCTTGATCGCGCATGTGCGAAGCCAGTTGAGCGCCGTCGGCGTGTTGTCGTCGGATCGCACAATCGTGGTCGAGACTTTCCGCAATGACGCCGGTGATTTGTGTCTGGTGGTGCAGTCGCCCTTCGGCGGGCGCGTCAACGGCGCCTGGGCCCTGGCGCTCCTGGCCGTCCTGCGGGAACGCATCGGGGTCACACCCGAGGCGCAGACCAACGACGACGGCATCCTGTTTCGGTTGCCGGGCCTGACCGGCGGCGTGCCGGTCGAAGTCGGCACAGCCCTCAGCGCCGACGAAGCGCGTCGATTGATCTTGAACGAGCTGCCCGACTCAGCCGTCTTCGGCGCCCAGTTCCGTATGAATGCCGGTCGCGCCCTGCTCCTGCCGCGGATGCGCGGGATGAAGCGCATGCCGTTCTGGCTACAGCGGTTGCGCGCCCGCGATCTGTTGGCGCTGGTGCGGCGCTTCGACAACTTCCCGATCGTGGCAGAAACCACCCGCGACTGCTTGCGGGATGTCTTTGACATGCCCCACCTGGCGGACGTGCTGAACAGCATCCAGAGCGGCGCGATCCAGGTCGTCAACATCGAGAGCCAGACTCCGTCACCGATTGCGACCGGCCTGTTACACAACTTCGTCAGCATCTTCATGTACGAGTGGGATGCACCCAAGGCCGAGCGTCAACTGCAGGCCCTGTCGGCGGCGCCGCTCGCCTCGGAGGCGGCGCCGCTCGACGCCGACTGGACGGGCCGCCTGCGCCCGGCAGCCATCGCCGAAGTCGTCGCCCGGGCCGGACACACGGGCGACGGGGCCCGAGCCCGTACCAAGGAAGAACTTGCCCTGATCCTGCGCGAGCTGGGCGACCTGACCGAAGCGGAAGTGCTTGCCCGCTGCACCGGTGACGGAGCGGCCTGGCGGGCTGAACTGGCGGCCGAGGGCCGGATCGGGGCCGTGTCGATCGGTGGCCAGGCCCGCTGGGTCTCGAACGAGCTGACGTCCACCTATGAAACGAGGCCGGACGTCGCTGCGGTGCTGGCGCGTCATCTGCGCTGGTGCGGGCCCATCTCGGGCGCCGAGCTCCTGGCGCGCTACCCGTTCGCCGCGCTCGAACTGGCCGAGGTGTTGGCCGGCCGCGTCGAACGGCGCGAGCTGGTGCGCGGGTACTTCACGGACCTGGCGACCCTGCAGATCTGCGACGCCCATCTGCTGGACCAGATGCAGCGCCGGACGCTGGCCCAGCTTCGCAACGAGATCCGACCGGTGTCGCTCCCCGCCTACGCGAACTTCCTGGCGCGCTGGCAGCACGCCCACCCCCGAACGCGGCTGGAGGGTGGTGACGGGCTGCGAAAAGTCCTGGAGCAACTCAGGGGCCTGGCCCTGGCGCCGGCGCTGTGGGAACGCGAAGTGCTGGCTACCCGGGTGGTGGACTATGCGCCAACGCTGTTGGATGCTTTAGGCCGCGACGGGGCCATGATCTGGGATGCGGTGCCATCGCCGGATGCCCCCACCGACCTGCGTCGAGCACGCGTGCGCTTCTTCTTCCGCGGCGAGGGTCGACGTTTTCTCGAGCCCGCCCGCGTGGAAGGTCTCGACCCGCAGGCGCAAGCGGTCTTCGACTTCCTGAAAGAAGAAGGCGCATCGTTCGCGAGCGATCTGCAGGCCGGGTTGGGCCTGACGACCGGGGCCCTGACGGCGGCTCTGACCGAGCTGGTCTGCGCGGGATTAGTCACGCACGACGCTTTCGCCACGCTTCGGAACTTGATCGCAATCGAGCCTGAATCCGAACGCGGCCCGCAGTTAGGTCGCGGCCCGCTGCCCAAGAGCGCACTCGAGCAAGAACTGGCGTCCCGGCTGGGTGAACGGCCACCAATCATGAATCGCTACCGAGAGGCCCGGCGCAAGATCGGTCAGCGCGTGCGCGAGCACATGATCCAGGTCAAGGCCGCCGCGGTGACGCCGGCCGGCCGTTGGTCGATCCTGCATCGCACCGGCGTGCTGGGGCCAGAAGCCTCGCTCGACGGGCTGTCTGAATTGTGGGCCCGCGTTCTCCTTGCCCGGTACGGCATCGTCACCCGCGATTGTCTGGAACGCGAGACCGGCGCCTGGGAATGGGCCGGCCTGTATCGCGTGCTCAATCGCCTGGAGATGCGTGGCGACGTCCGGCGCGGTTATTTCGTGGCGGGCCTCTCCGGCGCGCAGTTCGCGTTGCCGGAGGCGGTCGAGCGCCTGCGCGAGGCCCCGGACGAGGAGGTGGTGATCCTGGGCGCCGCCGACCCCGCCAACATCTACGGTGGCGGCGCCGATGGCACGCCGCGCTTTTCCCGGATCGCGACCACCCACCTTGCGCTGGTGCGCGGGCGACCGGTTGTAATCTTTGAAGACTCGGCCCGGCGGATCACTGTGGCAGCCGACGTCGACGACTACGCCATCGAACGCGCCTGGCGCGCCTACCTGAAGCGGCCGGGCGTTCCGGGCCGCATCACAGTCGCCGAGTGGAACGGCGCTGAGATCATCGGCAGCCCCGGCCAGGCGATCCTCAAGGATTTCGGATTTCAGAAGACGCCGACGGCTATGGAGTGGCGAACACCCCATTGATCCAAACCATCCGCGAACATGAAGTCGCCACGTTGCGCCCAAGGGCAATGGGCGCCTCATCACCCGCGGTCAGTAACGACAATTCCTATCGAATTCGTGGTATCGTCCTGTACCGGCGTTTCGGGATAGTCGTCGACCCACCCATAAGGGTGGCACCCGAGGGCCGCCATGAGGTACGCATGCCCCCGATAAGCCAACTCAGCGGCCGAGAACGGGATGTGGTCGCCCAGGTCCTGCTGGGCAAAAGCAACAAGCAGATCGCCCAGGCCCTGGGGATTTCCCCGCGGACCGTCGAATTCCACCTGCGCAACATCTTTACCAAGTACCTGGTGGGATCGCGGATTGAGCTGATTTTGCGGCTCGGCAGCGCCCCAGGTGACTCCCCCAGGGTGGAACCAGGGCTATCCCCAGTTGAAAACGCGTCGATGAACCCTGATGATAAGCGGCAGCCCCATCCCTCACCGGAAAGGGCATCATCCTCAGCATTGGTCGGTGCGCGTTCGCACCCAGGAGCCGCTGTGAGATCACGTCAAACGTTCATGATTGGCCACGCTGTCCTCTGGGCTGCCGCGATCATCGCCACAGCGTTGCTCGGCGGCAGATCGGAACTGACCACCTTCATTCTGCCTGCTCTGGCCATCGGCGCCCTGTATGTCGTCGGCCCACGGGCGCCATCGACGACAGCCTGATCGGCGACCCTGGAGATCGACCGCGACGGGCCGGAAGCCGCCTTCGCCAGGACTTCAGGGCGAGGACCAATTGCCGGCCGCGTTGAGCACGGACGGCAGGGGGTGCCGGATCGGCAGGTAGAGCATGACCTCACTCGGTCGCCCTATGTCGACGAGGCCGGCCCAGAGCTGATCGTGGAACACAGCGGCTCCACCGGGGTTGACGCCCCGGGCATTGCCGGACAGCCAACCACTCGGCGCGACCGAGTCCCAGTGCTCACCATCGGGTGATCGCCAAACATCGCCACTCTGCAGGTCATAGGTAAAGAGGAATAGTGCGTCGCGAAATACAACGAGCGCCGCTTTGATGACTGTGTACCCTGACGCTCGCACGCTATCGAGGTCGTCGGAGACAAGTCGCGCCCAATGCTCGCCATCGGCGGAGCGCCACAGGGAGATGAGGGTGCGCTGATCGGGTTCCCGTTCGTTTACGACAGCATAGAGCTGGCCGTCAAATGTGCCCACGGCCAGCACGCTTCCCTCTGCCGATGTCTGCACGTCAGCCGACACGTCAAACCAGGTTGTCCCATCGAAACGCCAGAGGCAAGCCTGTTGGGTGCTTGCTCGTGCTCCGCCGGCATACAACCAATCTCCGTGGGACGAGAGCGACGTGATCGCGAAGTCCGGCTCGAACGCGATAGACCAGGTGGCGCCCTCGGGGTCGGTAGTGACCACCTGATTGACCGAGCCGGCCAGGACGTCGTCGATCGTCGAGTGCGCGTAGAGTTTCGCCTTGAAGGCCGTCAAGCCAAAGTACCACTGGCGTGAGTCATAGAGCGGTGTGACCGGCCCCCAGTTTTGTCCATCGCCCGTGCGCCAGATCACTCCACCGCGACCCGAGGTATACGTTGACGCAAAGAGGGCGTCCTCGACCACGGCGAAGTCCATCACGAAATCGCCGAGTGGCTGGGCCGTGTCTGTCGTCCCCGTGATGATGCCCTCCCAGTTCACACCGTCGGACGTGCGCCAGATCTGGGCCGGCCAGGCCGTCTGCACGCTGATGTACAGCGCATTGCTGTAGACCTCGAGCGCCGACACCCGCTGGTATGAGTCGCCGGGCAGCGCGTCAAAAGGCACGGGCGCCCATTGGTTCGAGGGATTCGTTCCGGTCACGGCCCGCGTCAACGGGGCCGGGTAGGTCATGATGCCCACCAGGAGACCCAGGCACACGATGCGACCCAACCGCCGACGACCGCCATGCTTTGCCATGTTCTCCCGCCTCCGAGAGCCCCTGGCGTCGATTCTAGGCAACCGGCAATAGCAGCGTGCCGGGCCTTCTACAACGAAAGCGGCAGCCGTCAGCGATTCAACAGAATTGCCGGAATGCAATTCGGAGCGACGTCAGGCCAGGCCACGTTGCACTCGGTCAAGTAGGGTTCCGTCTGATAAAGCACCTGCTGCGCCCGCTGGATCGTGCAGGTTGGAATCCAGCCCGGCCACGCTCTGAATGAACGCCGGGCTCGCCTTGAACCGATCCACCCGCGCGGCCAGGCGATTGAGGGTCTCGAGCAGTCCATACGAGGCCGGCTCGGACTGGCCCGCCGGCGATAGCATCGGTTCAAGCAGCAGGGATTGGTCGAAACCGTGGACACGATCAACCTGCCAGGTCGTGAGCACATACGAACGCCGATACTGCCAGGGAAGAAAAAACGTCGTGCCTGCGGCAACCTGAAGATCATCCGGCCGTAGCGATGAACGCTTGACAGAAGTTCAGCACGCCCTCGTGGATGGCGTCTGTGCGCTCGCCCGGGTGCACGTCTTGCGTACAGTAGGGGAAGAAAGCCCAGGACGCCTCGCCAACATACCGGTCATTGGCCGGGAGATTCATGAAGAGGCCGGGCGACATTGCGCCCGGCCCTCGTTGAACGCAGGGTCGCCCGATTTAAACCGGGCGGGCGTGGTGGGTCTGCAGGCTGCGCACACGCAGCTCGCGCTTGGCCAATGCCTGGATGCCCGTCACCGCCGCCGTCGCCGCACTGAGCGTGGTCAGGAGCGTGACGCCGTACAGCACCGCGGCCGAGCGCATGGCTTGCATATCTGCCGCTGAGCCTGCGCCCAGCGGGGTATTGATGATCAGTTGCACCTCTCCGGCCTGGATTTTGTCGACCGCATTGGGGCTGCCTTCGCTGAAGCGCTGGAGCGTGGTGACGGGCAGTCCGACTCGCGCAATCGCGGCAGCGGTGCCGGGCGTTGCCAGAAGTCCAAACCCAAGGCGATGGAAATCTCGCGCCAGTTTGAGCGCAGCGCCTTTGTCGAAGTCGTTGACCGTCAGGAAGACATTACCCTTGAGCGGCAACGGCGTGCCGGCGGCCAGTTCGGCTTTGGCAAAGGCGTGGCCGAAGCGCGCGGCATGGCCCATGACCTCGCCGGTCGAGCGCATCTCAGGCCCCAACCGATAGTCAGCGCCCGGGAATTTCTTGAAGGGTAGGACCACCTCTTTGACAAAGAAGCCGTCGACCCGCGGTGTTTGGGTGAAACCGAGCTCAGCCAGAGTCTTGCCGGCCATGACCTGCGCGGCCAGCTTTGCCAGGGGCGCGCCGGTGGCCTTGCTGACGAACGGCACCGTGCGCGAGGCCCGCGGATTGACTTCGATCACATAGACCTCGTCGTCTTTGATCGCGTAT
>JAEURK010000341.1 GCA_016789175.1 Anaerolineales bacterium | reverse complement strand
TTTCTCGCCATTCGCTTCGCAGAAGGGCCGAACAGTTACGAGATTCGTGGCAAGAAGCCGGTCCTCGCGAATCAGGTGGGATAACCCTGCACAAGGACCGGAGGCCGGCCGAACGCCTTACGGTAGAATCAAGGGGATGTTCACTCGCAATCAACTTCCCGCGATTTCACTCAAGCGCCCGGAGGAAGTCGCGGCGATGCGCGCATCAGGGCGCCTCGTCGCCCAGGCCTTCGAGTTGATGCGCGGCATCATTGCTCCCGGCGTGCGGCTCTCCGACATCGACGCTGCCGTGACCGCCTTCCTCAAGGAGCGCGGCGCCCAGACGCTTTATAAAGGTTACCGCGGCAACCCGCCGAGCCACCCGCCCTTCCCGGGCGTGATCTGCGCCTCGGTCAATCACGAGATCTGTCATGGGCTGCCGGACAATCGCCGTCTGAAAGAGGGCGACATCGTCGGCATCGATATCGGCCTGAAGTATCAGGACTTCTGCGGCGACGCCTGTGTGACGTTCCCGGTCGGCGTTGTGGCGCCCGCGGTCAACCGGCTTTTGCAGGTCACCCATGAATGCCTGGAAAAGGGCATCCTGGCTGCCCAGCCCGGTCGCCATCTGACCGACATCGGCGCCATGATCCAAATTCACGCCGAGTCAAATGGCTGCAGCGTGGTGCGCGAATGGGGTGGGCACGGCATTGGCCGCAACCTGCACGAGCCGCCGCACGTCTCTCACATCGGCCCAGGCGGGCGTGGGCTGAAGCTGCGGCCGGGCATGGTCTTCACCATCGAGCCCATGATCAACGCCGGCGCACCCGAGTGGGATATGCTCGCCGACGGCTGGACCGTCGTGACCCGCGACGGCAAGCTCTCGGCCCAATTCGAGCATACGATCGCGATCACCGAAGCCGGCCCCGAGATCCTGACGCAGTTGTGAACCTGGGTTAAGGCACACGATAAAAGGCGCGCCGTTCGGGGAGCAACCCTGAACCGCGCGCGTTTTGTTCTGAGCGCAACGCCTGACTTACGGGACAAAGGCGCACAAAGCCTGTCCGCCTGTGACGGCATACGCGGCAACGGCTGCCGGGACGAACGCGGTCTCGAACAGGCCCAGGGCCAGCGACCAGCCTTCGCCGGCTACGGTCACGGATCCGCTCAGGGCCGTGACCGCGTGGAACGACTCGCCCCGGGTGTGGAGCGCCAGCGCGCCACCGGACGCATCGAGCTTCTGCAGCTCGAAATACTCACAGGCGGTCAGCGCGTGCACGCCGGGCGTGGCCTCGGGTCGCACGGGCTCCGCACGGCCAGTCAGCGCGTGGTCGATCACGGCCAAGGACTTGTCTACATGCAGGTCGCGCCCGGCCTTAGCCGGGCGATCCCAATCCCACACACGGTACGTGATGTCCGACGTCTGCTGAACTTCATAGAGCAGCAGGCCGGGCCCCAGCGCGTGCAGGGTGCCGGCGCGGATGAAGAAGGTGTCGCCCGCGGCCGCAGGCACGCTGTGCATCAAGGGCAAGAGGCCCACTCGACCGGGTAGGCTGCCATCCGCCGCGCCACGCACGGCCCTGGCCAGGGCCTCGGCCGACACGCCGGGCGCCATCCCCACGATGATTTCCGAAGCGGGCTGCGCCTCGAGGATATGCCAGGCCTCGGTCTTGCCGAATTGGCCCTGACCTTCGAGCACGATTGCCTGCTCGTCATTGGGATGGACTTGCACCGAAAGCCAGTCCTGACAATCCAGCAACTTGATCAGCAGGGGCATACGCAACCCGGTGCGGCGAAGGGGGCGACGTCCCAACAGCGACTGGCCCTCGACGGCGGCCAGCGCGCCAAGGGTGCGGCCGGCGTGTGGGCCGTCGGCGATGACGTCATCTTCGAACACGATCCAGGCTTCACCGACCGGTTGGTCAGCAGCCTGCAGGCGCTGCCCACCCCAGACGCGGGCGTGGTATTGCGGGATGAGACGGAATGCGGAAGTGACCATGGGTGTGTTTGAGAGTCCCGTAGGAAGATCCTTGAGGCCGCCCAGGCCTGCGGCGTGATGCGACACTGCGGTGAGGCAATCCAGCCAGCAAGGGCGGCCACAAGGGCCAGTAGGGGCGGCCACAAGGGCCGCCCCTACTGGCGCATCAATGAACGCAGGTCATTGACGATATCGTCTCGCGCGGTGTCAAAGGGCCAGATGGTGCGCAACTGCCCCTGGCGGTCGATCACAAGCACCGTTGCGGAGTGATCGACGAGATAGCCGGCGCTCGAGTTGGGCGTCTCCTGGCGCTGATAGTACACGCCATACGCCCCTGCGACTCGCGCGATGTCGTCGGGGCTGCCGGTCATCCCGACAAAGGTCGGGTTGAAGCCCTGGGCATACTGAAGCGCGCGGACCGGCGTGTCTCGCTCGGGATCGACCGAGACGAAGAGCACCTGCACGCCGTCGGCCTCGGCGCCGAGCTCCTTCAGCGCCAGCGTGAGGTCCGAAAGCGTCTTAGGACACACGTCCGGACAAAAGGTGTAGCCGAAGTACAGGGCCACGACCTTGCCGCGGTAGTCGCTGAGATGCACGGCGCGATCGCCGCTCATCAACTCAAAATCGTAAGCGGGCCGCGGCGATTCGATGGCGATGCCGCGCAGCGGCGGTGCCTGGATAAATGTGCGGTAGGCCCACAGCCCACCGACCAAAAGCGCGACGCCGATCAATGTCCCGGCGGCGAATAAGACGATTCGTTTGGTCATGCGCCAATCATACACGCCGCGTCATGGGTAGCAACCGAACAGCTGCGCAGCCTCGTACGCCATCCGCCCGGGGCCGTCTGCGGCCAGGGCCTCCGCGGCGATGAGCTGCAGGTCGCTCACGAGGCGCTCCGTCGACGGCAGGTAATCCTGAGTGCCGTACACGGCGCGGATCATGCCCCACCCATCAACCACCGCCACCCGGGTGTCCATGTCCCAGGTGCCGTCGTTTTTCAATGTGTAAAACGCCCCGTACCCGACCGACACCAGCCGACGCACACTTTGCGCTTCCCCGGTCAAAAAACTCCAGGTCGTCGTGTCGGCCGACAGCTCGGCCGCCCAGGCGCGCAGCCGTTCCGGGGTGTCGTGCATGGTGTCGATTGAGACGGTCACCAGACGGACCGGCAGCCCAATCTCGGCCGTCGCGATCTGGGCCTGGACAGCGCGCTGGCGTTGGAGCGCCTCGGCGCAGACGCCGGTGCAACGGCTGTGCGCGAACGTGTAGATCGTCAGGCTGCCGCGCAGACCTTCGCTACCGAAGCTGGCGCCGTCCTGATCAGTGAGTTGAAAACCC
This sequence comes from Anaerolineales bacterium, assembly GCA_016789175.1. Classification (GTDB taxonomy): domain Bacteria; phylum Chloroflexota; class Anaerolineae; order Anaerolineales; family UBA6663; genus UBA6663. The sequence continues at coordinate 192 of JAEURK010000341.1, read as the reverse complement.
GGCGCCGGACCGATCTTGGGCAACACCTGCACGGGTTCAAAGAACACAAAAGCGTAGATCGCCAGGAGCGGTCCGGCCAGAATGCCGACCGCCAGGATCGTTAGTTTTCTCCACATACTCCCTTTGGGCCAAGCATCGGTCGTTACGTTCTGATGTGCGTGCAGCCCGATGCGCAGGCGCGACGATCAGCGT
>JAEURK010000241.1 GCA_016789175.1 Anaerolineales bacterium | reverse complement strand
TAAACGGGCTCAAGTTGTCGGGGAGCGGAGAAGTATGAGGGAAGAGGTAGGAGCGAAAAGCGAGGAGCGACCGCGGCCGGGGTGATTCGCGGCAGCAGTCGCTCCTCGCCCTTCGCTCTACGAACTATGTCCGTTGATGGGTAAAACGACCGTAAATGTTGTGCCCTGGCCGACCGTGCTGGCGACCGTGATCCGACCGCGATGGGCCTCCACGATCCGTCGCACGAAGGCCAGACCCAGGCCGGTGCCCTTGCCGCGCTTCTTGGTGGTGAAGAACGGCTGGAAGATCTTGACCAGTTTGTCCTCGGCGATGCCGGGGCCGGTGTCGCGGACGTGCACCTGCACGACCTCACCTGCCAGCCGCGTGTGGACCGAGACCGACCCGGCCGCGCCCTCAAAGGCGTCGCGGGCGTTGGCCAGCAGGTTCTGCCAGACGTCGATCAGGTGCTGGCCGTCGCCGAACATCTCCGGCAGGTCGGCGGCCAGATCGCAGTCGATGGTGATCGGCAGGTCGCGCAGCGAGGCCTCGATCACGTTGACGGCCTTGCGCACTGTGGCGTTGACGTCGTATGGCTCGTTGACGAAATCGTCTTTGCGCGCGAAGTTCATGACGTCTTCGAGCACGCGGCTGGCCATCATGCCGGCTTCGGCGATGTCGGAGGCCATGCCCTTCTGATCCTCATCCCTGAGCTCGCGCATGAGCAACTGGGCGTTGGCCACCACAGCCACCAGTGGGTTGCGCACCTGGTGCACGAACAGCGCCGCAAACTCGCCGATCGCGGCCAGCTGCTTCGACTGCTCGAGCGAGCGCTCCAGCTCGCGCCGTTGGGTGACGTCGACCTCGGCCACGATCACCTGCACAGCCTCGCCGCGGTCATTGCGGATCGGGTAGGTGTCGACCTCCCAATTGCGCGGCTTCTCGCCCTCGATGACCTGGCGCAACTCGCGGTGCTGGCTGGCGCCGCTCCGCAGCGTCTCGGCCACGCGACAGCCCTCGCACGGCTCCTTGCGACGATACAACACCTGGTAGCAACGCCGCCCAACCAGGTCTTTCGGCTCACGCTTGGCGGCTTCGCCCGCGCGCACCCGGTCGGTGCGTGCCGCCGTCTTGTTGAGCGCGATCAGCGTGTATTCGCCGTCGACGATGTACAGGGGGTTGGGGATGCCGTCAAACAGGGCCAGCAACGTGCGCCGAGATTGCTGGATCTCGACCCGGCTGGCCTCGACCTCGCCGCTGGCCTCTTTGAGGCGATTGATCAGGCGCGCGGTGTAGTATGCATTGGCGACCAGGGCGGCCAGCGATGTCAGCAACTCGAGGTCGCCGTCGTCGAAGCCGCCGCCTTCCTTGTTGGCCACCAACAGCGCGCCCAAGCGCTGATCGCGGGCCACCAGCGGCACGCACACCACGTTGCGCACCGCCAGGCCGCCAACGCCATCGGTGGCCGGCAGGTAGCGCGGCTCGGCCGTCACATCGGGCACGATCACGGCCCGCCGGGTCCGTGCCACTTCGCCCAGCAAGCCCGCGTCGGATTGCGGGTGGTAGACCACGCTCCACATCTCGGGTGGATCGCTGAGGTCCTTCTTCCAGACCGATTCGAAATCGAGCAACAAGACCGCCGCCCCCTGCACCCGCAGGAGTTGCAGCAGCCCCTCCGAAAGGGTCGCCAGGATCTCGTCCAAATCGGGCTGAGCACTCAACACCTCAGACAGCCGGTTGAGTTTGGCCAGCTCGAGCCGCTGATCATGCGCGGCCGCATACCACTGGCCAAGCCGGGTTGTGCTGCCGATATACCGCGTGAGGGCCTGGATCCCGCGCCGTTCCCAGTCGGTCAGGGGCGCGCCATGCACGACCAGCACGCCGACCTGCAGCGCCGAGGTGTTGATCGGCACGACGCCGGCCAGGTCCGGGACGCTGCCTTCGTAAGCGTCAAAGGCATCGCCCGCCAGCGCGGCCTCGGCCAGCCGGATCAGCGGGCTGCCACGGTCGGGCACCATCTCCAGCCAGGCCGGCGGGAGGTCGACGTACAGGATGCTGGCGGCCCCATGCGACCCCGGGGGATCGAGGGCGAGCAGCGCCCCGCGGCGATTGTACGCCGCCAACAAACGCTCGACCGCCGCCGGCAACGTCATCTCGACGTTGGGCGAAGCCGTCAGGATCTCGATCAGCGCATCGATCAGCGTCAGATCGTCCTGAGGCTCGAGGCCGTCAGGGGGCATGGAGCCGGTCACAGGGTACGTCGGGTTATACATTTTGGGCCAGTACGCTCACCCGCGCTCACCTACCCGCCAGCACCGTTCAGTCGGAGCTGACCATGTAGCCGTGGCCCGGCACCGTCCGGATAAAGGTCGGGTTGCGCGGATCGGCCTCGACCCGCTCACGCAGGTTCTTGACGTGCACGCGCACCAGGTCGGGGCTCCCGGCGTCCGACGGGTAGTCCCACACCTCTTGCAACAGGCGATTCGGCGAGAAAATCTGGCCCGGATGGCTCATCAGATGATACAACAGGTCGTATTGGACCGGCGTCAGCTGAATCTCACCGCGCGGTCCGTTCAACTTGTAGGCGCGCGTGTCCAACACGTAGTCGCGCACTTTGATCAGGTGCGTCTCGACCGCCGGGGCCGCCGCGCCGCCGTTGTCGGACTTCGGCGTCGAGCGGCGCAGGATGGCGCGCACCCGCATCAATAGCTCGTCGATGTTGAAGGGTTTGGTCAGGTAGTCGTCCGCCCCGGCCCGGAAGCCCGCAATCTTCTCCTCATCGCGGCTGCGCGCGGTCAGGAACAGGATCGGCGTGTCGGAAAGCAGCGGATCGCTCCGCACTTCGCGGCACACGGCGAAGCCGTCCATCCCGGGCATGTTCACGTCCAGGAGCATGATCGCCGGCGGCTTGCGGCGCGCGGTTTGGAGCGCCTGCACGCCGCTGTTGGCGACCGTGATCTTGAACTCGTGGCCGCGCAGCGTGCGCTCGATCGAGCGGGCGACCATCTCCTCGTCATCCACAACCAAGACGTCAACGTGTTCCATTGTGCGTGCCCTCCGTCGGCAAAAGGATTGTAAACGTTGTGCCGTTTTCTGCTTCGCTGTTCACCGAAATTCGACCCCGGTGCTGGCGAACGATCTCGCGGCACAGGCTGAGTTCAAGCCCTGAACCCCGGCCATTGTCAAAGCCCTCGAAATCAGGCTCGAAGATCGATCCGAGCTTGGAGGGCGGGATAAGCGCTCCGTTGTCATTCACCTCGACCTGCACCTCGGCGCCGGTCAGCCGCGAACGCACGTAGATCTGGTGCGGGCGGCCGTCGGCGGTCGCATCGCGGGCCATCAGAAGCAGGTTGACCCACAGGTCCTCGAGTTGACGCTGCGACCCGCGCACCGGCGGCACCAGCGCCAGCTCGGTCGAGAGCGCCACGCCGCCCAGTGACTCGATGTGCCCGCCGATCAGATGAATGGCGTGTTCGATCGTGGCGTTGACCGACACGTCGTCGTCCAGGCCATGGGCGGGCTTGGCGAAGTCAAGCAGCCGCTGGATGGTGCGTTGCGCACGCCAGCCGGCCTGTTCGATCGCCTTGGCCGAGTCGCGGTTCTCGTCTTTCGGCGAGAGTTGGTGCAGCAACAGCTGGGCCTCGGCGATGATCGTCGTCAGCGGGTTGCTGATCTGGTGCGCGACGCCGGACGCCAGTTCGCCGATCGCAGCCAGGCGCGTGGCCTCGGCCAGCTGCGTCTGCGCGACCTTGAATTGGGTCTCCAGTTGCTTGCGCTGGGTGATTTCGCGGCACACATCCATGTAGCCGCTGATCCGGCCGTCGGCATCCGCGAAGGCAGTCACGGTCGAGCTGACCCAGATCGTGCGCTCCTGACCCGGCATCCGATAGCGGCGTTCGACGTCGGCCTGCGCCCCACCCGACTCGGGCGACCTGACGGTCGGGTCGAACCCCGAGCCATACACGGACGCCATCTTCTGCCCCAGGCATTCCACTGCCGACCTGCCAAACAGGGCCTCGGCCGAGCGGCTCCAATACGTGATGTTTCCGGCCGTGTTCCAGACCACGATGGCGTCGCGTACGTTGTCGAGCAACATCGCCTGGTAGTGCACGCGCTCGAGCGAGTGCCGGGCCGCCTGGATGGCCTGATAGTTGCGGACGGCCTTCTCGACCAGCGCCGGCAGGGT
>JAEURK010000193.1 GCA_016789175.1 Anaerolineales bacterium | reverse complement strand
GCAAGATCGTCCGGATCAAACGCGCGACACCTCGGCTGAGGGCGTCACGCCACACATCGCCCGCGCGCCAAAGGCGGCGGTGTCAACGTGTGGCCGTGTGTCGCGAATCTTCACCATCGTCAGTCGTCTGTGCGATCTCGTGTGAGATATTCAGATTATCACGCCCGGCGGCGAGCGTCAAGCACTCGAGCGGTTGCCTGTTTCGAGTTGCCCGGTGACATGACGCTCGAGCAGCGTGACGACTTCATCAAGGCTCAGGCCCGAGGTGTCGATCTGGGCCGCATCGGCGGCAGCCCGCAAGGGTGCGGTCTGGCGCGAGGAGTCGATGCGATCGCGCTCAGCCAGGTTGGACAGGACCTCGTCGTAAGCCCGGTCCTCCCCGCGGGCGCTGATTTCGGCGTAACGGCGCTGCGCGCGGGTCTCGACCGACGCGGTCAGGTAGATCTTGGCATCGGCTTCGGGGACGATTGCGGTGCCCACATCCCGGCCCACCATGACCACCCGCCCGCGCAGACCCACGCGCCGCATCGCGGCCGTCAGGATCGCGCGCACCGCCGGCACCGCGGCGACAGGCGAGACGCTGGCCTCGACCTCGCCCGAACGCAGGCTGGCGGTGATGTCCTCCCCGCCGGCGAGCACCGTGGCGTCGCGCCCATCCCGCTCCGACGGCTCCGGCGGGCGGATGTCGATCTCGGTCCGCTCGGCGAACGCGGCCAGGGCCGCCGCATCCGCGATCGGCACTTGCTCGCGCAACGCCAGGTAGGTCAGGGCACGGTACATCAAGCCGGTGTCGAAGAAGAGATAGCCCAGCCGGTCGGCCAGGCGTTTTCCGACGGTCGACTTGCCCGAGGCCACCGGACCGTCGATCGCAACAATTTGAGGCAAAGACATGGCGTCATTATAGCGAACAGGGCCAGCCGGCCTGGGGTTCGGGAGCACCCGGTGTGCACGGGCAAGTTGTCTGGCCCAGATTCTGGCCGCGGATTGCACGGATTACGCGGAAAGAAGCGGGACCGTGGCCGGCAGGGCTCCAACGTACAAATCCGCGAAATCCGCTGCAATAAGCTGCTGACAACTCGTGCAGGCACTCGGCATCCGCGATCTGATAGCGGCTTTTGGCCGCGAGAACCGGTGACTGCTTTTGACGATGTCACCTTCCAAGAGGACGGCAAAAATCGCATCGCGCTGGGCGGCGACGCCGAGCAGCGCGATGCGATTTTTTCCCTGCCGCTCAGCGTTGCACGGCCGGCGGCATCTGAACGTCCTGCCGAAGCCACAGGATCGTGATTGTGGGGTTTTGAACGGCGGCACGTCGATACAACAGCCAGTCGAGCTGTTCGTACCAGAAGAGCGTGTCCGGGAACCAGATCGGATTGAGCTGGAAGGGCGCTCCGACATATGCGGCGCCCAGGTCCGGTTGGACTTCGGTCTCGAGCGCGGCCGGCGCGATCACAGCCGCCGTGGCGATCTCGGTCCCGAGCGTATCGACGAAGCGCGCCTTCGGGAAGCCGCGCAAAGCCCAGGCCAGGGCGCTGTCGGGCGAGGCCTGTACGGTCACCTCGATCTCGGTCCCGGAGCTGATCGTCTGCTCGCCGGCCCAGAACAGGGTCTCGCGCAACCGGGCGAGGTCCGCGCCGACGGGACGCGGCCACCACAATTCCACCGGGCTGCCCGGGCGCAACTGGATCTGGCCCCACCCGGCCGTCAGCGTCGCGGACATCGCCAGGAAGACGGCCGCCAGGGCAACGCCCATCAAGGCGGAGCGGAACGACCAGCCCAGGCCGATCAACCCCACGATCAGGGGGAGCGCCACCAGGCCCAGGGCCGGGAAGACGAGGCCGTTCCACGGCGGCGCGCGAAAATCGACCGTGCCTTCCAGGATGGTGGGGCTTCCGCGCACGACCGTGGCGAACTGCGCCAGGCCAAGCCAGACGTAGGCCAGCACCGCGATCAGGATCAGGGCCACCGACACCGGCAGGGCCCAGCTGCGGCGCCAGTCGAACTCGGTGAACAGCCGCAACAGCGTGTGCGCAGCCAACGGCGCCAGGAAGACAATCAGCCAGACCAGGTCAAACTGGCTGCGACCGCTGGATGCGACCACGATTGTGAGCGCCACGATCGCGGCGCTGGCGCTGAACCGATCGAGACCGCCGCGCGCAAACGCTGAAGCAAAGGCGATCAGGCCGGCGAGCACGATTAGCGGATCGTACAGACCCAACAGCGCCAGCAGGGCCGTCAGGGTCCGCGCGCCTTCGGACGGGACGAAGCGTTGCGCAAACGTCACCCATGAGGCCGTCGCGGCGCCCAGGCCGTCGCGGTTCAGGAGCAGTAAGGTGCCCACCGCCAGGAAGCCGACCAGCGCAGCCAGGCCGAGCTCCCGGGCGCGCGACCGAACGAACGCCACCAGGGCATCCCAGGCCCCGGCCGTGAGCGGCAGTGCCACCGCCAGCGCGATCAGGCCGATCAAGGCCTGGGGCCCGGCGGCCAGCGAAGCCCCGAAAGCCGCGCCGGCCACCACGGCCCAGGTGAGCTCACCATCGGCACGCACGGAGCGCCAGACCGCGATCGCGGTCAGCAGCACGAAGAACGCGGCGAGCACGGTGCCGTCGGCGCTGCGCGAGGCCATCCACACGATCGATGAGCCGGCCAGGAGCACGCTGGTCAGCAGGGCGCGCGCCCGTCCGAGCGCGTCGCGCAACAACCAGGGCAGCAGCACGAGCGCCGCCCCAAACAGCGCCGGCGCGAGTCGGCCGACGAAATCGGCATCGCCCAGCACCATGAACCCGAGCGCCGTGAAACTGAGGTAGGCCGGGCTGGCCGGCAGGGTCGGGCTCGACAGGCCCTGGCTGAAACGCCAGGCCGTCAGTGCCTCGCGCGCCTCGGCGTCATTCAGTGGATGCGCATCGAGGCCCGGAAGGCGTACAGCCAACGTCAGGGCGACGATCGCGAGATACAGCAACGCCTCGAATGAGAACGCGGTACGGGCACGGGTTGTTTCGGCGGCAATTGTCATGATGTCGTCATCGGTCAACCCACCCAGGCCGGATCGGCCCGAATGGCCTAAACACGCTCATCCAACCGGTGAACGCTCAGGGCGCGCTCGGGTCGGTCTGGATCCGCTTATAGATCGTGGTCAGGCCGCTTTGGAAGACCGGCTGCAAGATCTGGTCGAACTTGCGGATCTGCGGCGCGCCGCTGCTCAAAGGCAACTGATACTTCGCGTATTCGGCGTTGCCCACGATCACGTACTCGATATCGTATTGATCCAGGATGGCCAGGGCCTCGGCCGGGTCGCGGGTGGTGTACAGCCGCTGCAGGTCCTCGATCCGGCTGCTGACCTGCGCAAAATAGCGCCCGCGCCACTGATCCTCGTGACCGACCCAGCCTAACACCGTCGGCAGGCCGGTGGCCATCGACACGCGGTTGGTCTCGACCCGGTACGAGTCGCCGGCGGATTCGGCGATGACGGGCTGCCCTGTCACGTTGACGCGCATCCACTCGATCGCGGCCCAATCGTCCGGGATCTGGTTGGCCAGGAAGGCATCGCCGGCCAGACTGAGCTCACGGCTCGACGTGCCACCGATGCCATAATAGGCGGCAGCCATGCCGGTCGTGAAGAACAGGCTCGCGACTGTGCCGAGCGCCACCAGACCGCCGACCGTCGCGGACCAGGCCGTGCCGGCCAGACGAGTCACCCACCACAGACCGAACGCGGCCGCGACGCCCCACAGCATCCAGGCCTGGTAGTAGAACTTGAAGATCGTGTTCATGCGCGAGCCGAAGTTGTCGCGCAGATAGACCCACTCGGGCCCGAGCACCAGACCGGCGCCGGTGAGCGCCAGCAACAGCACGAAAGCCACCACCGGCGAGCGCAGCGCCTGCGGGAGTTGCGTCGCCGGCGCGCCCGGATCCTGACGCCGCCACAGCCCGACGATCAGGCCGGCGCTCACCGCGATGATCAAAGCCGGCAGGAGCGAGGCGAAGCTATCCACCAGACGTCGCGCGAGCATCAGACGCGAGGCCTCATCGAGGCTGAGCGGCGCGACGCTGCGGGTGACGAAGGCGTTGATCTCGGGGTTCAGGAAGGCGCCGCCGCTCAGGGCCAGCGCAAAGAAAACCAGGAGCCCGAGCAGCCCCAGCCCGGACCACAGCGCGGCGCGTCGGTCGAGCAGCGCGCGCCCCTGCCAGGCCAGCCAGCCGAGGAAGAGCACCAGCGCCAGCAGGACGTGCGCAAACAGCACCGCATGCTGCTGGAAACGGGTCGGGTAGATCAGATTCGGCAGCAGGCCACCGGCCTGGTTCTGGAACGTGAAGTAGAAGGGCAGGTAGAGCGCCACGCCCGCGACCGCCAGGATCCCAGCCCAGGCCAACACGCGCAGCCGCAGCGCCCAGAGCCCGAGCAGGCCGTGCTGGAGGCCGAGTCCCACCACCAGACCGCCGACCACCACGAACCCATAGATCGGGAAATCCCATGTGTTCATGAAGGCCAGCCCGCCAAGCGACACGGCCGTGAGCACAAAGCGGGCGACATCGTCGCGCCCGCCCGAGCCGAGTGGCCCCGTGAACCAGCCGGTCAGCGGCGTGTGCAGCGCGGCCAGCATCCAGCTCAAGCCGAGGGCCAACGCCACGAGCACGAAAGGCAGGTTGAGCACGTGCGGGTGCAGATCGGCCAGCAAGAACGAGAAGGCCGGCACC
>JAEURK010000187.1 GCA_016789175.1 Anaerolineales bacterium | reverse complement strand
TACCCTTCTTCCCTACTCCCCCCTCTCCCCCCGCCCCCCCCCCCGGTCCCCCGCCGGCGCGGGGCCCCCCCCCCCCCCCCCCCCCCGCCTCTGCTCGTTTCAATCGGGTTAGTGCAGGATCTGGCTCAAGAAAGCGCGGGTGCGCTCTTCGCGAGGGTTGGTGTAGAAGGTTTCGGGATCGCCCTGCTCGACGATCTTGCCCTTGTCCATGAACACGATTTCGTCGGCGGCGTTTCGCGCGAAGCCCATCTCGTGCGTCACGCACACCATCGTCATGCCCGAGCGCGCCAGGTCCTGCATCACGTCGAGCACTTCTTTGATCATCTCGGGATCGAGCGCCGAGGTGGGCTCATCGAAGAGCATGATCTTGGGGTTCATGGCCAGCGCGCGCGCGATGGCCACGCGTTGCTGTTGGCCACCCGAGAGCTGTGACGGATAGGCCCCGGCCTTCTCCGGAATGCCCACGCGCTCCAGCTGGGCGATAGCCACCCGCTTGTATTCGCTCTCCGGCCGCCTGCGGACCACGCGCTGCGCCAGACAGACGTTGTCGAGCACGGTCAGGTGCGGGAAGAGGTTAAACTGCTGGAACACCATGCCGACTTCGGCCCGCACGGCGTTGATGTGCGCGGCCTTGGCATCGAGGTGGATGCCGTCGACGACGATCGTGCCGCTCGTCGGCGTCTCGAGATGATTGATGCAGCGGAGCACCGTGCTCTTGCCGGAGCCCGAGGGGCCGATGATGACCAACACCTTGCCGCGTCCGACCCGCAGGCTGACGTCGTCAACCGCGCGCAGCGCCTTGAATTGCTTGACCAGATGCTCGATGATGATGATGTCGTCGCTCATGGCCTATCTCCGATCCTGCGACAGCCGCACTTCGAGCCAGCGCACGCCGCGCGAAAGCGTGATCGTCAGAGTCAGATAGATCAAGCCGAGCAGGCTGTAGGTCTGAAAGAACAAGAACGTGCTCGAGGCATACAGCTTGGCCAGCTGGGTGATGTCCGACACGCCGAGCACCGACACCAGCGACGAGTCTTTGAGCATGGCGATGAAGTCGTTGCCGAGCGCCGGCAGCACGCGCCGGATCGCCTGCGGCAGGATGACGTGCCGCATGGCCTGGATGTAGTTCATCCCCAGCGCCCGCGCCGCCTCCATCTGGCCGCGCTCGATCGACTGGATGCCCGCGCGGAAGATCTCGCTTTCAAAGGCGCCGTAGGCGATCCCAAGCCCCACGATAACGCGGATCTCGTTTGGGAAGTCGCGGGTAGACAGGCCGAACGCCTCGGCCACCACCGGCACCACTACAAAGGCGATATAGAGCAGCAGCACCAGGATCGGCACGCCGCGGATAATCTCGACATACAACGAGGCCAGGTTGTTGATGAGCGGGTTCGCCGAGACGCGCGCCAGGCCGACCAGCAGGCCGATCGTGACGGCCAGCAAATAGGCCGACAGCGCCGTGCGGAGCGTGATGCCGATGCCACGGGTGAGCAGGGTAAGGGCGCCGGTGCTATTGGGTTGGGCCGGGTCGAACGGCACATAGCCGGCCACCGCAAAAAACACGCGGGTCATCTGGGCATCGGTGAGGATGAAGTAGAGCGCGAGCAGGCCGGCCAGGATGACGGCCAGCAGCCACCATTGGACTTTTTCGAGCCGGCTGGCGATCGGGCTGACGATCGCGCCGCTGGCCGGGCTGATGACGACTTCGGGGTTCTTCTGAAAATCCGACACGGGAGGCTCCTCCCTGGGCGGTTCATGAAAGAGACGGGCACGCGGCGGCGCGTGCCCGTCTCTTTAGCGTTCAGACAAAGCGAGTCGGTGCGCTTGGGCGCATTACTCGGTCTTGAACCACTTGTCGTAGATCTGGGTCAAGGTGCCGTCGGCTTCCATGTCAGCGATCACGGCATTGAACGGCTCGGTCAAGGCGCTGTCCTTGGGGAAGACGAAGCCGAGCTTTTCATCGGTCAGCGGCTCGCCGATCAGCTTGAGCTTGTCGGGGTTGGCGCCGATGTAGCCCATGCCGGCCACGTCGTCCATCAGAGTCGCGTCGATGTCGCCGTTCATCAGGGCCTGAACGATCAGGCCGTACTGGTCGTAGGTCGCGACGTTCTCCTCGCCGAAGAGTTCGACCGCGAGATCGTAGTTGGTCGTGCCGGGCTGTGCGCCCACCTTGAGGCCTTCGACGCTCTTGAGCGTTTCGGCGTCGGTGAAGCGGCTCTCGTCCGCGCGCACCAGCAGCATCTGCTTGAGCTGGATGAACGGGGTCGAGAAGTCGACGTGCTGGGCGCGCTCCTCGGTGATGGTGATGCCGTCGGCGGCGACATCGAACTCAGCCTGGCCGGTGCCGCCCATGACCGCCACGATGGCGTCCCAGCTGGTGGTCACGAACTCGGGCGTGCAGTTGAGGCGCTTGCAGGCCTCGGCGAAGAAGTCGTAGTCGTAGCCCACGCCCTGGCCCGTCGTCTCGTCAATGAAGTTGAACGGGTTGTAGGCGTTCTCGACTGCGATCTTGATCGTCTGGCCGCCCAGGTCGGGCAGGCCGCTGGCCGGGGCTTCGGTGGCCGCAGGCGCCTCGGTCGGCGCCGCGGTGGGGGTTGCGGCCGGCGCGCACGCAGCCAGCGCCACGGCGGCAGCCATCACCCCTCCTAAAATGCGTAGGGTCTTCATCGGGCCTCTCTCCTTGTGTGCTGTCGGCGCAGTCCTTCTGCGCCGGCGGGCGTGCGGGTATTGTACAGACCAACGGTGGATTTTCAAGATACGCTTTACCCGGAAAGAAGCCGGGTTCTTTGGCGCGGAACCACTGCCCCTGGCAGTCCAAGCCTCGTAGGGGGGGCTGAGGCCGTTTGCGGGCTCGTGTGGCGCGTTTGGGCGCGCAGACACCGGCGCTCACAGTATCTGAGTTTTGAGAGGGCTCGGGGCCAGCAGGTCCGCCAGATCGGTTGTCTGAGCCAGGATTGAGTTGGCCCCGGCCCGTTCGAGCGCCGCGCGGCCGCCAAAACCGCACAAGACACCGACGCTTTGGGCGCCCGCCCGCCGCGCGCTTTCGACGTCGACCGAGGTGTCGCCGATCATCAGACACTCCCCCGGGGCAACGCCCAGGCGCTCGGCACACCATGCGATCGGGTGTGGATGCGGCTTGGTGTAGCGCGCGCTTTGCGCGTGCGCAATCACATTGAAGAAGTCGACCAGCTGGTATTGCTTGAGGAAGTTGAGCGTCGCTCGCTCTGAACGCGCCGAGACGATCCCCAGCGGATAGCGCGCGTGCAGGTGCGACAGCAGCGCCACGATGCCGGGCATCAACGTGAAGTGGCCCGGGCCGCTGCGGAAGACGTGATCCGAGACCCAATTGGCAGCCACGATCATGGGCTGGTCGAGGTGCAGCAGATCCGGGATGCCGATCAACGTGTTGACAGGCGCGATCGCGGTCGTGACCGCCCAGCGCAGGAAGGGCCGCGCGTCCCGCGCCGGGAACAGCCGGCGGATCGGGCCCAGACGGGCGTCGAGGCTGCCGATCATCTGGTCGTCGGTGTCGGCCAGGGTGCCATCGACGTCGAACAACAGCGCGCGCACACGGGATGGGTCGAAAGCCATAGCCCTGATTGTACCCAGGCCAGGCAGGGCTCAAGGCGTTTGGTGGATCGGCGCCGCCACCGCCACACCCAACCCAAGGGTGGCATAATCGACGCCATGTCCCTTCAAGCTGAATTCGATCATCTCGTGGTGGCCGCCGAGACGCTGGAGCAGGGCGCGGACTTCATCGAGCGCGTGCTGGGCGTCCGCCCGCAGCCGGGCGGGCAGCACAAGGCGATGGGCACGCACAATCTGGTATTGCGCCTGGGCGAGCGCCAATACCTCGAGATCATCGCGATCGATCCAGATCTGCCGGAGCCAGAGCGGCCGCGCTGGTTTGGGCTGGACGGCAGCAACCTGCAACAGCGCCTGCGCGCGCGCCCGCGCCTGATCCACTGGGTGGCACGCACCCCGGATCTCGAGCGGGCGATCGCCGTGGCACCGCTCGGCCAGAGCCTGTCGATGAGCCGCGGCGAATACCACTGGCGGATCACCGTGCCCGTGGATGGCACCCTGCCCGGCGAGGGCCTGATCCCGACGCTGATCCAGTGGGACTCCGGGGGGCACCCGGCCGACCGACTGCCGGATCAAGGCTGCCGGCTGCGAAGCCTCTACGCCGTACATCCACTGCCCGAGAACATCCGCCAGGCCTTGACCACCCTGGGCCTTTCCGACGTCCAAACCGTGACGGCCGGGCCCGTGCCGACCCTCCGGGCCGAGATCGAAGCGCCGGACGGCATTCACTATCTGGGGGATTGAGATTAAACACGAGCGCCGCCCGGGCTGAATCCGGGCGGCGCTCGTGTTTAATCTCAATCCCCGCTGGCTCTAGGCCGCCCGGAACTCGCCTTCCACGACGTCGCCCTGGTCGCGGCCCTGTGGGCCGGCCGAGCCGCCGTTCGCGGCGCTCTGCTGGCCGGTCTGATAGAGCTGCTGGCTGAGCGCGTAGCTCGCCTGCTGGACCTGCTCGGTCAGAGTCTTGATCCGGTTCACATCGTCGCCCTTCAAGGCCTCGCGCAACTCGCCGACCGATTTCTCGATCGCAGTGCGGTCGCCGGCCGGCACCTTATCACCCAGGTCGCTCAGCGACTTCTCGGCGGCGTAGGCCAGGCTCTCGCCCTGATTGCGGGCTTCGATCAACTCGCGCGTCTTGCGGTCGGCCGCCTCATTCTGGCGCGCCTCGTTGACCATCCGCTCGACGTCGGATTTGTTGAGGTTGGTCGAGGCCGTGATCTTGACGGTCTGCTCTTTACCGGTCGCCTTGTCCTTGGCGCTGACGTTCAGGATGCCGTTGGCGTCGATGTCGAACGTCACCTCGACCTGCGGCACGCCGCGCGGCGCGGTCGGGATGCCGTCAAGGCGGAAGTGTCCGAGCGTCATGTTGTCGTTGGCCATCGGCCGCTCGCCCTGCAGGATGTGGACGTCGACGGCGGTCTGGTTGTCGGCCGCGGTCGAGAAGATCTGGCTCTTGCGGGCCGGGATCGTGGTGTTGCGCTCGATCAGGGGCGTCATCACGCCGCCCAGGGTCTCGAGGCCCAGCGACAGCGGCGTCACATCGAGCAACAGCACGTCCTTGACGTCGCCGGCCAGCACGCCGCCCTGGATCGCGGCTCCCACGGCCACAACTTCGTCCGGGTTGACGCTCTTGTTCGGCTCTTTGCCATTGGTCAGCGCGCGCACCAGGTCTTGGACCATCGGCATGCGCGTCGAGCCGCCCACCAACACGACCTCGTCGATCTTGCTTGTGGCGATCCCGCCGTCCTTAAGCACGGCCTCGAACGGCCCGCGTAGCCGGGCGACCAGATCCTGGGTTAATTGCTCGAACTTGGCGCGAGTCAGCTTGAAGTTCAGATGCTTGGGCCCGCTCGCGTCGGCCGTGATAAAGGGCAGGTTGAGCTCGGTCTCGCTCAGGGTCGAAAGCTCGATCTTGGCCTTCTCGGCCGCTTCGCGCAGGCGTTGCAGGGCCTGACGGTCGGTGCGCAAGTCGATCCCCTGCTCCTTCTTGAATTCATCGGCGGCCCAGTTGAGCACGCGCTCGTCCCAGTTGTCGCCGCCGAGATGGGTGTCGCCGTTAGTGGCCTTGACCTCAACCACGCCGTCACCGACCTCGAGCAGCGAGACGTCGAAGGTGCCGCCGCCAAGGTCGAAGACCAGGATCGTCTCGTTCGTCTTCTTGTCCAGCCCATAGGCCAGCGCAGCCGCGGTCGGCTCGTTGATGATGCGCTTGACCTCCAGACCCGCGATGCGTCCGGCATCCTTGGTGGCCTGGCGCTGTGCGTCGTTGAAGTACGCGGGCACCGTGATCACGGCCTCGGTCACCGGCTCGCCCAGGTAGGCCTCGGCGTCGGCCTTGAGCTTGGCCAACACCATCGCCGAGATCTCCTGGGTGGTGTAGGTTTTGTTGTTGATGGTCAATTTGACCTGCGCGTCGCCGCGCGGGCCCTCGACCACGTTGTACGGCACCATCTTGCGCTCGGCCCCGGTCTCATTGAAATGGCGACCGATGAAGCGCTTGATGGAGAAGATCGTGTTTTCGGAGTTGATCACGGCCTGACGCTTGGCGGTCTGGCCGACCAGGCGCTCGCCGGTCTTGGTGAAGGCCACCACCGACGGCGCCAGGCGTGAACCCTCGGCCGTGCTGATCACGGTCGGTGCTCCGCCTTCCATGACTGCGATCACCGAATTCGTTGTGCCCAGATCGATACCGACGATTTTGCTCATGTTGAAACCCTCCACTGTCGAGAGCAGCCGGCGGAGCGGGGTCCGCTCACTGCCTCATCTCTGCGATGCTATACGTATGAGTGATTCTAGGGGGGGCGCATCAGAGGTTTGTTAGCGGGACATTTGAAGGGCATCAGCGATATCAGCCAATCAGCACCTGCTCCTCCGGGTACTGCACCAGGGCCGGCCCCCGCGGACGGGCGAGGGCGACGATGACGGTCAGCGCGCCGAGCCGCCCCCACAACATCACACCGACCAGCAGGATCTGGCCGAACAGGCTGAGCCGGGTCGTCAACCCCAGCGAGAGGCCGGCGGTAGCGAAGGCCGATGTGACTTCGAAGAGCGCGACCGAGACCGACGTGTCGTGGGTGAGCAGGATCAGCCAGGTGCTGACGAGCACCAGTGTCAATGAGACGACCAACACCGCGGCTGCGCGTCGAACCGTTTCGCTCGAGAGCGAGCGGCCCATGATCACGGCGCGCTCGCGGCCACGCACATACGAAGCCAGCGCGATCACCAACGTGGCCACGGTGCCGGTGGTGATGCCGCCCCCCATCGAGGCCGGCGCGCCACCGATGAACATCCACGCGATCATCAACACCTGCGTGGCTGGTGCAAGCGCGCCGGGATCGGCCATGGTCCAGAAGCCGCCGGTGCGGGTGGTGATCGTCTGAAAAAGCGACAGCAACAGGCCGCGCGTCCAGGGCTCGGCTTGCAACGTGCCGGCGCCGGCCCATTCCTCGGCGAAGAAGCCCAGCGTTCCGACGACGTTCAGCAGCGCCACAGCCCATAGAGTCAGGCGTGTGTGCAGCGTCAGCCGGGAGCGCTCGCGCCGGGTCAGCACATCGGCGAAGACCGGGATGCCCAGCCCGCCGAGGAAGATCAAGGCGCCGAGCGTCACCAGGGTGACGGTGTCGGTCGGGATGCCCGTTGGGTACTCGGGCAGGCCGGTGAACAGATCGAATCCGGCATTGCAAAAGGCCGAGATCGCGTGAAAGAGCGCGAAGTAGAGGGCGCGGGCGTCACCGAGCTGTGCACGCCAGTTGAGGAAAAGCACAGCCGCGCCCAGGCCCTCGATCAGCAGCACGCCGGCCAGCACACGGCGGGTCAGCCGGAGGATGTTGGCCGGCGAAAGCAGGCCGAGCGAGTCCGTGAGCGCGAGGCGATTGGTCAGCGAGAAGCGCCGGCCCAACAGCTCGAACACCGCCACCGCGCCGACCATGAAGCCGATGCCGCCGAGTTGTGTCAGGGCCAGAAGCACGAACTGCCCCGCC
>JAEURK010000178.1 GCA_016789175.1 Anaerolineales bacterium | reverse complement strand
TGGCGAGCGAAGTTGCTCAGGATGGCCTGCCATCCTTCGCGCTGCTGCTCTGGCGAATGGGTGGTTTCGCCGTCGAAGGTGACGGTCACCGTTACCCCGGCCGGCGTCTCACGAAACACGACCTGTGCGGTGCGATCGCCGAAGGCGTACTCGATCAATTCGTTCGGCACGATCCGAGTGTAGACGCCCTCAAAATCGAAACCCGCGCTGCCGTCCTTCGCCTCCATCCGCGAGGAGAAGGCGCCGCCAACCCGCAAGTCTACGGTCGACGCCGTCGTATGCCAATCCTCCGAGGCGGCGTTCCACTGCTTGATGTCCTCCGGCGTCGTATAGGCGTGCCAGACTTCGGCGATGGGCGCGGCGACTGTGGTTTCTACGGTGATCTTCATGCGTTGGGTCCTCGGGAGATGGCTCGGGAACAAGACCGCGAGCCAGGCTTGAACCTCAACTATATCGCTCCGAGCGTGGCAGCGAACAGCGCCACACAATCAAAGAGGGGACCATGCGTTGAACCTGCACGCCGGCATTCCACACCAATCCATCGAAGCCCCTCTGCGCCTTGAAGAGCCCAAAACAGTCGACGCCGCCAAGGGTGCATGACTGCTCATGCCACTGGCGGGCGCCGAAGCAGACCAGGCCGCAGGCCCGGGTCTCAAAGACCACCGCGAGATCGGCCTCCACAGCGCCCAGCCAATTCGCCTGTGTGACCGTAAACACGTCGCGCATCTGCGTCTCAAGCACGTCTGGGGATTGCTGGGCCGGTTGGCTGACGATGAGCGTCAGATCGATGTCCGAGTCGGGGCGATAGGTTTGGGAGAGTCCGCGCGACCCGTGCAACACCACCTGGGTGACCCGGGGGTGTAGGGTGAGATTGGCGTCAGCCAGCAAGGCATACGTGGCGGGCAACGTCAGGGCCAGCTCCGGCTCAAAGTCGCGGATCACAATGTGGGAGCCGCTATCAGGTCGTTTAGACATCGTGCTCCTTGAGGAAATAAGCCGCATCGTTTATTCGCCTGCGCTCGATGGTGCGTCTCAGGGGGCGACCGATGCCAGAAAGGCCTCGAAGGCCGCCCAGTATAGCGCGTGGCCGGCAGTGGTCTGCCAGAGTGAGCGGGCTCCGTGCAGGCCATCCACCCGGGGGCGAAAGCGCGTGATCACAGCCGGGTTCACGAACCGCAGCACCTTGGTGACCGCCCCGATCTCCTTCTTCGCCGAGGTCACGAAGACCGGCCGTTCGAGCCCTCGAATCGAGTCCGCCAGATCGATCTTCTTCAAGTACTCATCGGGGCTGAAGGCCGCGACGGCCTGCACGCCTGCCTGCGACACGTCGCTGCCGATCAAGAGCGCCAACGACGCCGAATACGAACTCCCGACCACGATCAGCGGCACCCCAGCACGCTGGTCCGTGATGAACTGGATCGCCGCCTCGATGTCGGGCCTGGAGTCCACGTAACCGGTCTTCAGGCCGCGCTTCTTGGCCATGGCCGAGGTCTCATTCTTCACCCCGAAGATCGTCATGCCCGAGCGCTGATCGATCGCCAGACAGGCGTAGCCCTGGTCCGCCAAACGCGGCGCCACCGGCCGATACTCGCCGCGATTGCAGAAACCCTGGTGGCAGAGCAGGATCCAGGCTCGGGCCCGCCTGGCCCGATAGAGATCGGCCGTGATCGTCAGCCCGTCGCGTGACGGAAACCGGATGGTCTCATACTGCGCCGGATCGGTGCTCAAGACGTAGTCGGTGGCTTTCATACGGTGCTCTGGGTTGTCCCTGTGTGATCGGCGGAGTAAGTCTCCCACGGCGAGACGGGTATGCCCAAGGCGCGATATTCGGATTCCAGGATGGCGTACACGCGTCTGGTTCGGACATGGCCACGCACCCAATGCTGCCCCCGTTTCAGTCCCTCGTAGCTCATGCCCAGCTTCTCGAGCGCACGTGTGGAGGCCGTGTTCTCGCCGTGGCATTCGCCCCAAATTCGGCGCAACTGCAGCGTCCTGAACGCCCAATCCAGCACGAGCCGAGACGCTTCCGTTGCATAGCCCTTTCCCCATGCCACGCGCTTGAAACAATAGCCGAGTTCACCCATCGTCGGTGAGGTCGTGTCGATCATCAAGGCCACGCTGCCGATGCAACCGGGTGTTCGCCTGTCTTCCACAGCCAGATGCCACTCCGTCCGGACCTCCGCGCGAGCCGTTGCTCGGGCCAGATCCAGGAACGCATCGACCTCCTGCTCTGTTTCGAGGCGATGCACCAGATACCGTAATTGCCCGGGCGTGCGCACGAAGTCGAGCAGGGCCTCTCGGTCTCGGTCGTCGAATTCGCGAATACCCAAACGCTCGGTGCAGCACGCGAAGTCGGTCATTGTCGGTTCAGCCCCCCCTCGCTGCGGAGCGCGCCCTGACCCGGCGCTCACTTCGGGGTATGGCGCTACGACCGCGCCCCGTTGATCCAGCGCATCCAGCCACTGAGATCCGGTACCTGCCAGGCGATCGAGTCCGTGGCTCCCTGCTCGTTGGTGTACACCACCTTCAAGAGCGGCGTTAGGCGCGTCTTGCCCAGGAACGCGGTCGGGTTTTTGAGCGATTGGATCCGTCTTAGCGGAATGCGGAACTCCGTGGCCGGGACCCACAACTCGAAGATCAAATCCGTACAGCATCTGAAAGCGTGGTGCAAGGGTCGGTGCTGCATCTACTTGGCTGCCGACCACACACGCACTGTGCCATCGCCGCCAGCCGTCAGAAGGGTTCGGCCCTGATTGACAAACATGATCCGCGTGATTTCGGCCGTATGAGCCGACATGCGATAGATGATTCGCCCTGAAGCGACGTCCCAAAACTGGACTTGCCCCAACTCATCGCCGATGGCGAGCAAGCTTCCATCCGGGCTGTAGGCCAGGACTCTGGCTGGGATATCGAGCACGTTCAACGGCCGTGATGTCGCCAGATCGTAAATCTGCACGACCTCATCGACGATCGCCAGGCTCAGGCCATCCGGGCTGAATGCCACGGCCTTAGGGTCTGATCCAGACGTCAACGCGAATTCGCGCCTCGGACGCCCGGTCGCAGTCTCGAACACAAGCACAACCGGATTGGCCCAGCCAGACCGAATCGCGACAAGCCAATGGCCGTCCGGGCTGAAAGCGATCCCATCCACGAAGTTGGACCCGGGTTCGAGCGCCAACCTCTCCGCGCCAGTCTGCGCGTCCCAGATACGGATGGCAGGATCAATGCCGGCCGTCGCGATCAGCGAGCCATCCGGGCTGATCGCAAAATGGCCGTAGTTCGTCAGGTCCTGGCCTGAGAGATACATGGCCTGCATCTCGCCGACCACGGAAAGGGTGCGCTGAAACGGACTTAAGCTCCATAACTCAAAGGCCGTTGGCGCTCTCTTGACGATCACGCTCGAAGCATCTGGGGCGAAGACACCGATCGTACCGGACTGCACGGCGGTGACTTGGAGCAGGGAACCCGTGCTGGAATCCCAGCGCTTGATCTCATCGCCATCCGTGCTCAAGACTTGACCCGAGCCCAAGAATGCCATGCCCACGACCGTCGCACGCGAGAAGACATTCCGGTCGACAAGCCGCTGGCCCGTGCGCGATTCCCATACGCGAGCGGCTCCATCGCTTCCCGCCGTGAATAATCGTGCGCCCGAAGGATCAAAAAACAACCCCATCAAACTGCCGTTGTGCGCCCACCACTGGGCCTCAACGGCGCCGGTTGAGACAGACAAGACCCAGATATCGCCCAATTCTGAACTGGCGGCCAGCCTCGCGCCATCGGAACTGAACGCCAGACGCGAGACCTGGTTGGGATAACCCGATATCTCGTCGTCGAAGGTCGCCACACTGAAGGTCCACAAGACATCGTCCGTCTCCAGGTCGATGACTTGAACCTGCCCTTCCGCGGCGATCGCCACAAGTCGGCCGTCTGCACTCAGTGCGAAACCGGCCACGGCGTTGTAGAAGGGGCCAAAGGCAGCCGTAATCTCGTCGGAGCCGGAGGCGCGGATGGTCAGACCACCCAGAGGATCGCGCTGTCCGTACAATCCGCCGCGAACCTCGTTCTGCGCCAGGCACGCGGGCGCGGCGTCGACCTGGCTTTCAGCCTGGATGTCCCAGGCCATTGGCTCCGATTCTTGACCGAACCCGGCCGCGACCTGGAATCCGTCCGCGCTGAAACACACCTGGCCCACAGAGTAGTCGGTGGGGAGGAAAGCCACCTGGGTCAGATCTACGGCGCGATAGATGTACACGCCGAGTGATCCCGCGATCGCCACTTGTCGGCCGTCGCGCGAAAGACTGGCCGCGCGGATCGTGCCACCGCCGAGGACGGTCATCTCGGTGAGCGACACCACCGAGCTCGCCGTGATGGCGGAATTCGGGGCCTTCGCCACAGGCAGAGGCGTCAGCGCCAGATCGGGCGCTGCCGTAAACGTCGGCAACGCGGTCACAAAAGCGACCGAAACGCTCGGGTCCTGGGTCGAAGCGCCGGCGGCCAGGACTTTCAACGCCGCGAGATCCCACACCACGACTCTCGAATCACCGGTGGAGACGGCGAGTCGAGAGTCATCCGGGCTCAGGACGCCATTGATCAGTTCTTCCCCATCCCACTCGATGCTTGTCGAAAGTGTCGGATCGTGTGTATTGAAGAACCGCAGGCCCGTCATGGAGCCGGTTACCAACCAGTCCCCGTCATGTGTGAAGGCCATCAGTGGAGTAGACAGGTTGGCGTCCTGGCTTGATCGGGAAAGCAGAAGCTGATCGGTCCGCGCATCCCAAATCTGCACCAGCCCTTTGTCCGGGATGTTCTCCACCACAACCGCAAGTCGATCGGCGTCGGCGCTCAATAGACTGCGCGAGTAGGTGTCGGTGGTATGGAGGGACCAGGTCCGGCTCAACTGCCGGGTCCCTGTGGCGAGGTCATAGACGTATTCCTTGCCGCTCCTCGAATGAGCCACGAGCGCTTGCCGATCCGCATCCAAGAACAAGGTCTCCGGCAAGACCGATGCGTACCATGGGAACTCATGGGTCAGCGTGTGCGTGTCGAGATCCCAGATCTGAAGCCGGTTGACGGTCCCACGTCGTGCCAGGAGCAACAGGTGTCCGGATGCAGCCAGAGTCGGAGTGCCGAAATCGTCGGGGCCGATCCGCCAGCGCGATGCCTGCCGCGCCTGTGTCATGTCCCAGAGGATGATCTCCGGATCCCGCGTGAGAAGGGTCACGAGTGTTGACCCGGTCTGGTCAAAGAGGGGCACCACGATATGTTTTGGAAAGGCTTCATTGATGATGACGCGCTGCCCGGCCACATCCCAAACCCACAGACTCCCGTAGCCCCCTACAGCCAGGGTGCTGCCATCCTGATTGAAGTCGAGGTATTGAATGGAATCAATATAGGGCGGCAAGGAGCCACCCGGCTGTCCTGTCTGAGCATCGCGCACAATCAGTCTGTCGACGAAACGGCGTCCATCCGGACTGATGTGGACCGCCGAGTCCACCCCCGCGAGGTCGGCCTCGACCTCCAGCGATGGCCAGTGGCGCGTCTGCAGGTGGCCGTCCGTCGCCACAAGCAGTCGTTCGCCGTTCGTGGCGAATTGAAGCCTGTCGATTGGCTGGGTGAAACCCTGCGCGGTGCGGGTGAGAGCCCAGGAGCCCACCTCCCAGATCCGCAAGGCGCCGTCCGCCCCACCCGAGACAAGCGCGCTGCCATCCGGGGCAAAAGCCAGCCCAAGGACCGCGTGCGTGTGCCCGGTGAGTTCCGCTGAAAGTGAACCGTCCGTCATATCCCAGAGTCGGACGCGCCGATCATCACCAGCGATAGCGATCCAACGCCCATCGGAGCTGAAGGTCATTGCATTGACCTCAGCCGACTCGTCCTGGACGAGTTCGTATTTGATCCGACCGGTGAGCGCGTCAAGGACAACGACCGAGTTACTCGCGAAATACCGTGATCTGTAACGGATGGTGACTGCAACCCATTTGCTGTCCGGGCTGAAAGCCACATCTGCCAGGGAGTCCATGGAGATGTCCGGCGAAAGCGGCCACGTCGCCTCGTTTTTGAGGACGTAGATCCGCAACTGGTCATACCAACCGACAAGGATTAACTTGCCATCCGGGCTGAAGGCCAGCTTCGAAACACCCCACCCACTCAGGTCTTTGACTTCAATCGTCTGCTTCAGCGTCAAATGCTCAGCGTCATAGATATCGACGCCGGCTGTGTCGCCGACGGCGAGAAGGGCACCATCCGATGACCAGGCGACTGTGCCCGCCGCGCCCAGGCCCAGGACTGCCTGCATCGTGATCATGGGCACGGGTGTCTGCGTTGGTCGAGGCGTCCGCGTCGGCGCGAGCACGGTGGGTGAGGACACGGTCGGCGCCGGAGTCATCCGGGTGGCGCCGGGAGTCGGAACAGAACAAGCAACGGCCCACACCGAAACTCCCGCAACAATAAGAATCCATCCGGCCAGGCGCATGCGCAACATCAAATCACCTCGTCGCCGATCAAGATATGACCAGTCTGCACGTCCCAGGTCACTTCAAAGTCGCGTCGAGGTTACCGTTCGGTTGCCGGTATCGGAGGCCGGATGGCCGAACAGACTGCGCGTCGTGACCTCGGAGTGTCTTTGATCCCGAAAAGAAAACAGCCCAGCAACGCCTCGACCCAAAGGATTGGCGAATCGGCGCTCCGACGTCCTGGGTACGTCGGATTCACATATCGGATTCTAGACGCATTCTGTGTCACGGGCTCCCGGGCCCATGCGGGCGGCCCTGATACCACCGGCGGATCAGGGCACGAGTACTCCACTCATCCGCAGGCCGGCACGACGACCCGGGGTCAGAACTCGAGCAGTCGCCGCTCCACCTGGCTGAAATACTGGATTTTGCAGGTTGAGCCGAGGAAGGTGGCCAGATCCTGGGCCAGCCGACGGCCCTCAGCTTCAAACTGGCGTTGGTCATCAACTGCCATATCCGGCGTCGAGGCCGGGTCCTGGCGATTGAGCAGCGCCCGGTACCGGAGGTTCCAGGCTCGAAGCTGACCAACCAGTTGGTCCGAAAGACCCAGCGTAACCGGATTGACGAAGCCAACCTGCTCGCCGTCGGCCCACCACAGGGGCACGTCGGCCGTGTACTCCGCCATGAGTTTGATCTGCTTTGCCATGTGAGTACTCCTAGGGAAGGCTTATCGGATGCGCCGTGACAATGTAGCCGTTGTCACCCACGGCTATCAGCACGTGGAACCTATTGCCGCCGTACGAGACAGAGTATATGGCCTCTCCGCTGTCAAAGACGAGCACGGGTTCACTTTCGATCGCATCTGCCAGTATCGCAGGGATGTCCGCTGGCGGAACACCTTTCGTCTGGAATTGGTCGCCGTGGCTGGCCACGATATGTTCCAGCCCGCTCCGGTCATTGCCCTGTTCGAGCCAGACGATCCGACCATCGTCCAGCTCGCGGATCCAGGTGACCCGTTCCGGACTGATTTTCGCACCGTTATCTTGTACCTTCTGGATCAACCGGGCCGCTTCCGCCGGGTCTTGTGCTCCTGTCGGGCCGCTACCGCCGCCACCCGGGCTGGCCGCGCCCCCATCGTTGCCGACTGCGGACCCATCCTCATCTTGCGCCGTTGCAAGAATGCTCGTCTTGCCGGTCAACGTGTCCGTCGCCTGAAGGACCCAGAAGCCGTTCACGTACAGGGGTGTCAGGATCGTTTGCCCGCTGTTGACCTGCTGGATGAGCAGCGCGGCCTGGTCAGGCTCCAGCTGCCCGACCAGGTCGGTGCAGGCCGCGTTGATGAGGTACGGCTGGAGATTGGCCGGAGTCGTACTCGGATCGGCGGTGCACACGACCGGGCTCGCACCACCTGAGTCAGTCGGCGCCCACGGGTATGGGTCGGGAGTCGACCCGGGCGTCACGCCGACGGTCAGCGGCGACATCGCCGTCGGCGTAGGCGTCGATTGTGGCTGTGGCGCAGCCCCGAATAGGCTCATCAGCCAGTTCCACAGATCCTCAAGCGGGTTGCCCGTCAGCGCGATCGGGCTGAATGTGCCGCCTGCCCTGGCATTGATTCCGCCGCCCAAGCCAAAGAGCGGGCCTGCCGTGCCAACCAGGCCTCCCGCGCCTCCGGCCGACGTTTGCGCTCGCGTGGCGTCGTTGTTGTGGGGGCGTTCGGGCACAACGGAAGCGCCGTCGACGAGATCGGCTTCCAGGGCCCTGCACTCTGCGGCGGTGGCGGATAGGAAACCGGCAAGCCGCTCCAGATCGTGGCCGCGTCGTTCGACGCGCGTGAGCCAGCTGGAGAAGCCGTCGCCGAACGCCGCGCGGGCCTCACCAGACCAGGCCGCATCGAGGCGTTGCGACAGGGTGCGCAGATCGGCAATCGCTGACTGCAGCTCGTCGCCGCGCAGGCGCCTCAGGCGCGTGCTCTGTGCCTCGAGCGACTCGGGGAGGACGCGAAGCCTTCCAGCGGGCATGTCGCCCAGGATAGGTCAACGGAAGGGGTATTGGATCCTCGAAGAGTCCTCGCCGCTTAAGCGAGCAGTCCGGGTCGGCTGTTGAGGGTCGTGGATGGGGCTGACTTGCCGGGTTTTAACGCAATCGGCGCACGACTGACCTAAATCAGTTGTGCGCCGGTCACTTGTTCGTATGCGCTCGAATGGATTTGAACCATCACAGCCTTTCGGCCACTAGGCCCTCAACCTAGCGCGTCTGCCAATTCCGCCACGAGCGCGTGGGCGCTGCACAAAAAGCAGTTGCTTTCCAGCAGAGCGGTAGAATTATAACGACACTTGAGACCAACCGCAAGGGCACGGAGGGAAACGAGGACTGTGGTTCGATTCAACCTGCATTTCGGCATGGGTTCGGCTCACACCGGCGCCCGCAGGCTTCCGATCACGATCCGCCCGCGGCGGTCCGTTGGCGGCGCCCACCCATGACCGCCCTGCGCCTCCCCCTCTTCCCGCTCAACACCGTGCTCTTCCCGGGCATGGTGTTGCCGCTCCATGTCTTCGAGCCGCGCTACCGCGAGATGATCAACCGCTGCCTCGACGAGCACCTGCCCTTCGGCGTGGCCTACATTGAAAGCGGCCCCGAGGTCGGCGGCCCGGCGCAACCGCATCCCATCGGCACCTATGGCCTGATCCAAAACGTCGAACGCCTCCCCGACGGCTGTCTGAACATCGAAGTCGTCGGCCAGGAGCGCTTCCGGATCGTGGCCCTGCACCACGACAAAAGCTACCTGTGCGGCACCGTCGAACGCTACCCGCTCGACGCGGTCAGCTCGGCCCGGGCCGTGGCCCTCGGCCATGCCCTCCGCCCCTGGGTCCACCGCTACCTCAAGATCCTGGGCGAGAGCGCCAACGTCGCACTCGACAGCCAGGCCCTGCCTGACGAGCCCGCCGCCCTCGGTTACCTGGCCGCGATCGTGGCCCAGATCCCGATGGCTGAGAAACAGGCCCTGCTCGCCTGCTCCAGCGCCGTCGAACTGCTCGCCCGCGAACGCACACTCTACCGGCGCGAGGTCTCGTTACTGCGCACGCTGCTGCAGCACCGCGACGCCGACACGACCACCGACATCTGCCCCAACTAAGCGCTCTGCTCCGGCGACCAGCGCGAGTCTTGCCCCCTGGGCGCGACTCGTCAGCCCGGTCGGAAAGCGATCGGCGCCCTCTGCGTGCCGGCTGAGCCGATTGTCTTGGCCTGCGTCGTCGCGATCAGGCCCAGACCTCGTCGTACGGGTGCGGCAACAACTCGGCCAACGGCACCGCCCGATCCGGACCAAGCACGACCTGCGCCCCTCGGAAATTGCCCCGGTCGATCTGGTACATGAACTCGCGACAGCGCCCGCACGGCGGCAACACCGTGTCCGTGCCCCAGACCGCCACGATCCGACGGATGCGCGTCTCGCCGGCCGTGATCAGGGCCGCGATGGCGGCATGCTCGGCACAAAAGCCGATCCCGCTCGACACGTCGATGCACACGCCGTAGTACAGCGCTCCGCTTTCACTCTCGAGCGCACAGGCGACGTCGCCGGCGCTGTTGTCACCCGAGAGGGGCCGCGGCCCAAGGATGGCACGCGCTTTGGCGATCAGGTCGGTGTGATCCATCTCATGCCTCGGTCGTCTGAGCCAGACGAATGACGTTCCAGGAGTAACCGGCCAGGTGGGCGTTGAGCGCCCCGTCCCGGAGCGCCGCATCACCGTTCGGGCGCGGGACCACGGTGTCCGGTTGCGCAAGCGTGTTGACGGCTTTGAGGTCCAGGTGCGTCAGCGTCAGGTGCTCGACCACCCGATAACGCGACAGATCCAGCCCCGAGCTGTCGAGCGCAAGCGCTTTGGCGCCGCGGTTGACGGCGAAGACCGTGAGCGTCCCCAGCTCGGGATCCTGGGTCGCGACGGCGTCGAGCGCGGGCACCGGCCCCAGCTCGGGATCGTTCGTCTCCGGTGAGCGCGTCTGCAGGTCGAGCGCGACCCCGCGCCCGTAGCGCGAGGCGTGCAGGAAGGGATAGTAGATGGTCTGACGCCAGGCCCCGCCGCCCGTTACCGTCATCACCGGTGCGATCACGTTGACCAGCTGCGCCAAACATGCAATCTTGACCCGATCGGCATGGCGCAGCAGCGTGATCAGCATGGACCCCACCAACAACGCGTCCTCAAAGGTGTAGCGCTCCTCGAGCAACGGCGGCGCTTCGACCCACGGCGCCGGGAGCGCCTCCTCCCAGCTGGCGATGCTGTGCCAGACATTCCACTCATCAAATGAGAGCTGGATGGTCTTTCGGCTGCGGGTCTTGGCCTTGACGTGGTCGCAGGTGGCGATCACGGACGTGATAAACCGGTCCATGTCGAGCGACCGTGCGAGGAAGCCGGGCGTGTTGTTGGCGGAATTGCCGTAGTACGTGTGGAGCGAGATGTAGTCGACCATGTCGTAGGTGTGGCCGAGCACGGTCTCCTCCCAGGCGCCAAAGGTCGGCATCCCGCGCCCGGAGCTGCCGCAGGCCACCAGCTCGAGCCCGGGATCGACCCAGCGCATCACTTTCGCCGTCTCCCGCGCGGCGCGCCCGTACTCGTCGGCGGTCTTGTGGCAGATCTGCCAGGGCCCGTCCATCTCGTTGCCCAGACACCACAGCTTGATCTGATGCGGCTCGGCCACCCCATGCGCCTTGCGCAGGTCGCTGTAATAGGTGCCGCCCGGATGGTTGGCATACTCGACCAGGTTGCGGGCCGCGTCCGGGCCGCGGGTGCCCAGGTTGACGGCCATCATCGGGGCCGTGCCGGCCCGGCGGCACCAGGCCATGAACTCGTTGAGACCGAAGGTGTTGGGCTCGGTCGTTTTCCAGGCCAGGTCGAGGCGCCGCGGACGCGCCGAGACCGGGCCGACCCCGTCCTCCCAGTTGTAGCCAGAGACGAAGTTGCCGCCCGGGTAACGCACCACCGGCACGTCGAGCGCGCGCACCAGCTCGAGCACATCGCCGCGAAAGCCGTCGGCGTCGGCCGTGGGATGTCCGGGCTCGAAGAGCCCGCCGTAGACGGCGCGACCCAGATGCTCGATGAAGGAGCCATAGATGCGGGGATCGATCGCGCCGATCTGAAATTCGGGATGAAGTGTGATGTGAGCGGTCTGTGTCATGAGGTGCCTCCAGTCCCGATCGTAACAAAAGACGTCGCGAACGCGAAATCGCACCTGGATGGATGGCGAGGCACGCGCCTCTCGGCCAGCTTGAGCCGGGCTGTGTGCAAGCACAATTGGATCCGGTTGGCGATCCAGATTCGGACGGCTTGCCCAGTACACGGCTCACACGGATGTTCACGGATGGCAAGGAGCCATTCGTGATGGTTCCGTGTGAGCCGTGTACCGGTCCGGCCCCTTCCGGGGCTCCCGACAACGTGCGATCGGGTTCGCCAACAGCAACACGTCCGATGGCTTACCGCCATCGGCGTTGTCAGCGGCCTTTTTCGCCGCGGATTTCGCGGATTACGCGGATTTGGGCAACGGGAGCACTGCCGGCAACGGGCGCGCTTCATTCTGCCTCATCCGCGCAATCCGCGGCCAGCATCTGGGTCTGACACCTTGCCCGTGCACGCGCCGGGCCTTGCCACAGGGCAGTCGCACTTATTTGCGAGGAACGGTTTCTTTGCCACCAGCGACCTGGGTTCGGAGCAGTTATAATCCCGCCCATGCGAATCGTCGTTGATGCCATGGGCAGTGACTTCCACCCGAAGCCGGATGTCGAAGGCGCGGTGCTGGCCGCGCGCGAGTTCGGGGTCGCCATCGTGCTGGTGGGCGATGAGAAACAGATCCGGCCCCTGCTGGCCGCACAGGACACGGCCGGCCTGACCATCGATGTGGTCCACGCCGACGAGGTGCTGACCATGGAGGACAAGGGCATGGCCCTGGTCCTCAAGGCCAAACGCGCCAACGCCAAGAACTCGATGGCGATCGGCATCGACCTGGTCAAGCGCGGCGAGGCCCAGGCCTTCGTGACCATGGGCAACACCGGCGCCGCCTCGGTGACCGCCTATTTCCGGCTCGGCACGATCCCGGGTGTCGATCGCCCAGCCCTGGCCCCGGCCCTGCCGAACGAAAAGGGCGCGGCCGTCGTGCTCGACGTCGGCGCCAACCCGGATTGCAAGCCCAACAATCTGGCCGAGTTCGCGATCATGGGCAGCGAGTACGCGGCCCGCGTCCGCGGCATCGCTCAACCGCGCGTCGGCCTGATCTCGAACGGCGAAGAGGCCGGCAAGGGCAGCCAGCTGGTCAAGGACGCCTACCCGTTGATCCAGGCCACCGGCGTGAACTTCGTCGGCAACATCGAGGGCAAGGAGTTGTTCCGCGGCGAGGTCGATGTGGCCGTGACCGACGGCTTCACGGGCAACGTGCTGCTCAAGAGCTCCGAGGCCGTAGCCAAGTTGCTCCTGACCAAAATCCGCGATCAACTGACCAACAGCGGACTGCTGGTCAAGCTCGGCGCGGCCATGGTGCGACCCGCCCTGCGCGAGGTCCGTAAGCTGCTCGACCCCGGCGAACACGGCGCCGCGCCGCTGCTGGGCGTCAACGGCCTGGTGTTCATCGGCCACGGCCATTCCGACGCCCGCGCGGTGAAGAACGCGGTCCGCGTCGCCAAACAAGCCGTCGAGGCCAACGTGATCGCGGCCATCCGCGATGCCGTCGCCGCGCGTCTCTCGACGCCGCCGGCAGCCTGACCCGAATCGATCCCGAGAAAGAACAGCGTCCCGCCATGCGCATCGTCTCCGACAGCAAATCCATCCAGCGCAACCAGACCATCGCGCGCTGGACCCTGATCATCGGCATCAGCGTCCTCG
>JAEURK010000154.1 GCA_016789175.1 Anaerolineales bacterium | reverse complement strand
CGCCATTCATCTCCCACCGGACTGAACGGCGCTTCATTTCGCGAACTTCGTGGCCAAACGCGCGCTGTTCCGCTTTCGATGCGTGAGCCCTGGCAGCCTGTCGGCCGGTCGCGCCGCTCACGCGAAGCGGGCGGGGCGCTTTTCGATGAAAGCGCGCACGCCCTCGCGCAGGTCCGGGGTTTCGAACAGGCGCTCGGCTTCGCTGACCTCGAGTGCCAGCCCGTCGACCAGGCTCATGTGCTGGCTGGCGCGAACGGCCCGCAGCGCTGCCCCCACAGCCAGGGCACCCTTGCCGGCAATCTGTTCGGCCAGGGCCTGCGCCGCCGCGCGCACGTCGGTGTGGATCGTGTTGACAAGGCCCAGCGGCAGAGCCTGCTCGGCCGTCAGCGTCTCGCCGGTCAGGATCAGCTGCAGCGCGGCGGCTGATCCAATCAAGTGCGGCAGCCGTTGCGTGCCGCCCCAGGCCGGGATCAGGCCGAGGTTGATCTCGGGTTGCCCCAACCGCGCGTCCGGCGCTGCGAGTCGCATGTGGCAGGCCAGGGCGAGCTCGAGCCCGCCGCCCAACGCCACGCCGTTGAGGGCCGCGATCACGGGGACCGGGGCGTGTTCGATCTTCGTGAACAGGGCCTGGCCCTGGGCGAGGTAAGCGCGCATCTCCGCCAGCCCGGCTTCGCCGCTGTTGATCTGGGCTTCGAAGGCCTTGATGTTGGCGCCAGCCACAAAGGCCTTGTCGCCGGCACCGGTGATCACCACGACTCGAACCTCGGGGTCGCGCCAGAGCGCTGTGAGCGCCAGGTCGAGCGCGCTCAGCACGTCGCTCGAGAGGGTGTTGACAGGTGGATGGTCGATGGTCAGCGTGCCGACCCGGTTGGCCACCTGCGTGCGGACCAAGGTGCTCATGCTGGACTCCTTGTCAGACTTTGCGTCGGCTCAGGCCGGCTCCGACGGCGCCGCCCAGGGCGCCGAGCAGCCCGCCGACCAGGGCGCTGCTGCACACGTTGAACAAGGCGCCGATCCCGGTCGTAACGGCGCTGACGCCCAGGATCGCGGGATCAAGCGGCGATCCGAGCTGCCCACCGGTCTGCTGCATGATAAACGGCAGGGCCAGGAGGCTGAATCCAGTTTGGATCATCGTGCCCAGGGTCTGCGCCGTCGCGGCGCTGGCGGCGCCGCCAATCGCGCCTTCATCGGCAGCCTGACCCTTGCGGCCGACCCATCCGCCATAGAGGCCGCCGATCGCCAGGTTGAGCAGGCTGCCGCAGACGCAACTGAGGCCACTGCTGGCCCAGGAGGCCACCGCGATGGATGTCAGTTCGGTCGTGTCGGTCTTGCCCTTGCTCGCCTCGAAGAGGGCCCAAAACGACAAGCCGGCCTGACCCAGGATCAGCACCAGCAGCAGGGCCAGGCCCAATCCGCTGGCGACAACGTAGGCGGTGTTATTGAAACGCGCAATCATCGGCGCCAAGGATACCAGACGCAAGGTCCCGGGTAGCGACGGGAACCGTAGGGAACAGTGGAGCGCGCCTCCGAGGTGCTGGCTCGGCCAGCAGGACGAGGCGCGAGAAACGAGCACCGACGCTCGGTGCTCGTTTCTCGCCTATGGCTATAATCTCCGAATGCCCATTCGCGTCCTCTCTGAAGAACTGGCCTCCCAGATCGCGGCCGGCGAAGTGGTCGAGCGGCCCGCTTCGGTCGTTAAGGAATTGATCGAAAACGCCCTGGATGCCGGGGCGCGCAACATCACGGTCACGATCGAGGCGGCCGGCCGAACCCTGATCCGGATCGCCGACGACGGCCAGGGCATTTCCTCAAGCGAAGTCGAGCTGGCTTTCGCCCGTCACGCCACGTCCAAGTTGACCGTGGTCGACGATTTGTTCCGGATCCAGACCCTGGGGTTTCGGGGTGAGGCCCTGGCATCGATCGCGTCGGTTTCGCGCGTGACGGCGTTGACACGGGCGGCCGGCGAGGCCACCGGCACCCAGCTGCGTCTGGAGGCCGGGTCCGTGATCGAACGACGCAGCGTCGGCGCGCCACAGGGCACCGTGATCTCGGTCGAGGATCTGTTCTACAACGTGCCGGCGCGGCTCAAGTTCCTGAAATCCGACACCTCGGAGCGCGGCCAGATCGCAACCCTGATCACGCGCTATGCGATCGCCTATCCGCGGGTGCGCTGGAAGCTGGTCGTCGATCAGCGCACGGCCTTCCAGTCGACCGGCTCGGGCGATCTGCGCGAGGTTCTGGCGTCGGCGTACGGCATCGATATCGCCAGGCAGTTGATCGAGATCAATAGCGAGCAGGAGGCCGGCCAGATCCCGGCGCCGGAGGTGCCGCCCGACGATCTCGATGACCGCGCTTTGCACGAAACCGAGCCCGATCCGTTCGGCATCCGCGAGCGGCGCGCCCTGTACGGCGGGCGAGCGATCATCAAGGTGCACGGCTACATCAGTCCACCGGCGCTCAATCGCTCCAACCGGCGCGACATCACGCTCTTCGTCAACGGCCGCTGGGTGCAAGACATCCGGCTGTCGACAGCGGTGCTGCAGGCCTACCACACCATGTTGATGGTCGGGCGCTATCCGCTGGCCGTGATCTTCATCGATGTCCCGCCGGAGGACGTCGACGTCAACGTGCACCCGACCAAGGCCGAGGTGCGTTTCCGCAACGCCGACAAGGCCTTCAGCGCGATCGAGCGCACCGTCCGGCGCGCGCTGGTGGCGCAAGCGCCGGTGCCCGAGGTGCAGATGCGGCGCTGGGACACCGCCGTCGGTGACGACGTGCCCTTACAGCGGCCGGCCCTGCAGTGGTCGCCCGACTGGTCGCTCGCGCCCGGCGCCCTGCCGATGGCCACCGCCGAGCCCGCCTCCGATAGCCCGGCGCCCGAGCCCCAGCCCGTGGCCCAACCCCTGTCGCTCGACCCCGCGCCGCCGGCGCCCGGCCAACAGCCGTTGCCGGCAGCGGGCATGCCCCTGTTGCGTGTGATCGGCCAGATCGGCACGGCCTATATCGTGGCCGAAGGCCCCGACGGCCTATACCTGATCGACCAGCACGCCGCCCATGAGCGCATCTTGTTCGAGGCCTTTCGGCTGCAGGCGGCGGCCTCGCAGGTCGTCTCCCAGGCTTTGCTGGCCCCGGCCGTGGTCGAGGTCGCGCCGTCGGCCGCGCAGTTGATCGAGAGTCAGTTGCCGTTGCTCGGCCAGTTGGGGTTCTCGGTCGAGCCCTTTGGCGGCCAGCAGTTCCTGGTGCGCGCGCTGCCCACCGTGCTCGGTCGGCTCGATCCGGCCCGGGCGCTGCGCGTGCTGGTTGAGGACTTCGAAGAAGATGAGACGCCGTTGCAGGCCGAGGTCGAGGCGCGCTTGATCGCGCGCGTGTGCAAGCGGGCCGCGATCCGCGCCGGCCAGACCCTCACGACCGTGGAGATGCAGGAGCTCGTGCGTCAGCTCGAGCACTGCCAGTCGCCGCGCACCTGCCCGCACGGCCGCCCGACCATGATCTTTCTGTCGGTGGATACTTTAGAGAAGCAGTTTGGGCGAAGGGGGTAGTCAGGTAGTCAAATAGTCAGGTAGTCACAAAGCCGGGAAGTCGACTCTTGGTCCAACTACCGGACTGTCCGACTTCTCGACTACCCGACTACCCGACCATTTGACTACCCGACTACTCGACCACAACCGTCCACCCGTACGGATCCGGGATGCGCCCGTACTGAAGGTCGGTCAGATACTGGTAGAGGTGTTTGGAGATCGGGCCGACCTGGCCGCCGCCGATGGCGTATTCCTTGCCGGCGTAACCGAACTTGCCGACCGGCGCGATCACGGCTGCCGTGCCCATGCCGAAGACCTCGGTGATCTCGCCGCGTTCGATGTCGGCCAGGACCTGGGCGATCTCGATCCGTTCCTCCGAGACCGTGTAGCCCAGATCCGGCGCCATCTCCAGCACAGACTTGCGCGTGATGCCAGGCAG
Source organism: Anaerolineales bacterium (assembly GCA_016789175.1). Classification (GTDB taxonomy): domain Bacteria; phylum Chloroflexota; class Anaerolineae; order Anaerolineales; family UBA6663; genus UBA6663. The sequence continues at coordinate 5,374 of JAEURK010000154.1, read as the reverse complement.
GATCGTGCCCGTCAGCTGCGGTGTGATGATGTGCTTGCCATAGGCGAAGGCGATGTTCATCGCTCCGACTTCTTCGACGTACTTGCGCTCGACGCCGTCCAGCCACAACACCTGTTGGTAACCGAGCTTGGCGACTTCCTCGCCGACGAGCAGGCTGGCGGCGTAGTTGCCGCCGGTCTTGGCCTCGCCGGTGCCGCCGCGCACCGCGCGCACGTACTGGTCCGAGATATAGACCGGCACGGGGTTGAAGCCGGTCGCGAAATACGCGCCGACCGGTCCGACGATGATGAAGTGCAGAAAGCGGCTGCTGGCGTGCACGCCCAGCGCGGGTTCGGTCGCGATCAGTGTCGGGCGGATATAGAGCGACGCCGGCGCATCGGGCACCCAGCGGTTCTCGAGCTCGACCAGCTTGAGCATGGCCTCGACGTGGGTCTCGGGATCGACCTCCTGCATGGCCATGCGCCTGGCCGACCGGTTGAAGCGCGCGGCGTTCTCCCAGGGCCGGAAGAGGTTGATCTTGCCGTCCGGGCGTCGATACGCCTTGGTGCCTTCGAAGATCTCCTGCGCGTAGTGGAAGACCGCGGTGGAGGGATCCAGGGAGAAGGGCTTATACGGCCCGATCCGAGCGTTGTGCCAACCCTCGGCGGTTGTCCATTCCTGGGTGAACATGCGGTCCGAGAAGATCTGGCCGAAGCCCAGTTTCTCGGGCAGGGCGCGTTGCGGCAGGTCCTCAGGTAGTGGGTCGATCGTGATGGTCACGGAGTGCTCCTCGACGATGAATTGGGTCGATTATAACCAGCGATAGTCGGCTCGACGCATGCGTCTTTTCATGGCTCGCGCGTTGCCGACCCGTTGCGCGGTGCCTGCAGGTCCGAAGGCCGGAGCGTCTGGCCGGGGTGACCGTGCCCGTTGGGTGATCGGGCCGGCGGCGGCGCAACGGGTCAGGCGATTGCGTTAATCGGCAAATCGAGCACAATGTCTGGCGCGTCCAGAACAGCCCAAGCCAAACGGATCCCCCACCCATGCAGGACTCTCTCACCATCCATTCGTTCCAATGCCCGTCATGTGGCGCACCGATTCTGCCGAAGGGCGACAGCGCCGTCATCAGTTGCCCGTATTGCCACACGTCCGTGATCGTGCCCGAAGGGCTTCGTCGCGAGACCGCGCAGGCGCCGTGGACGACGTCTTTGTTTGAGAGTTTCGCGTCCGGCCGGAACGGCTGGCTGGTCGGGAGCCTGGGCAGCGACTACTTCTCGCCGTTGAGCCAAACGATCGCCGACGGGCGGTATCGTTGGGACGCCTTGATCGGCCCGTCGGTCGGGATGTCGACGGCCTGGTTGCCGGCTTATCGGGTGGCGGACTTCCACTTTGCGGCGCATGCCAAGCATATCGTCGGCAGCAAGAACGCCAGTAGTTGGGGCGTGATCTTTCGGGTCCAGGACAACCGGAACTACTTCTGGTTCCGCATGACCGACAGCCAGGTCTTCGCGGTCTCGGTCGTCAAGGACGGCCAATGGCAGGTCATCACCGATTGGACTCGTTCAAGCGCGATCCAACCCGATGGGATCAACAAGCTGGAGGTCATCGGCGCCGGATCGCACTTCGATCTCCTGATCAACGGTCAGGTCGTCTTTGGGTTCGACGACGCCCATTTCGAAAAGGGCCTGGTCGGTCTGGCCATCGAAGGCTACACGCCCGGCGAACGGACGGTGTTCGACTTCCTGGATGTTCTGTTGCGGGCGCCCTAGCAGTTGGACAAGGTCGCACGCATCGGAAATAAGCGAAGCCGTAGTGACCGGGGCTGCAGGGCTGGCAGTATAATGCGCCACGACTTCATCCCGCCCCGAGGCTTACAACAGACATGCTGGTCTCCTTCATCGCCAACCCCTGGCTCGCCGACACGCTCGCCGCGATTATCACATTGGCCGTTGCCGTACTCTGGCTGCGGGTCATCGATGCCTTCGCCCACCGCGGCCTGCTCGAGTCGCGGCTCAGCCGCAAGATCATCCACATCGGCACCGGCCCGCTTTTTGTGGCCTGTTGGCCGCTCTTCTCGGCCGAGCCGGCAGCGCGCTGGTTCGCGGCCGCCGTGCCGCTGATCATCTCGCTCCAGTTTGTGGCGGTCGGGATGGGCTGGATGCGCGACGACGCGGCCGTCCAGGCGATGACCCGCACCGGCGATCGGCGCGAGATCCTGCGCGGGCCGCTGTACTACGGTATTGCCTTTGTCGTGGTGACGCTCTTGCTTTGGCGCGGCTCGCCGATCGGTATCCTGGCGCTGATGGCGCTCTGCGGCGGCGACGGTCTGGCCGACATCGTCGGTCGGCGACTCGGTCGTGTGAAGCTCCCGGGAATGGCGGAGAAGAGCTGGGCGGGCTCAGCTGCCATGTTCGCGGGAAGCTTTCTTTTCGGCGCCGGGTATGTGGCCTGGTTCAACAGCTTCGGGGCCTTTGCCCCCGCCTTGACGAGCGGAAGCATCCTGATCGGGTCAGGCCTGGCCAGCGCCGTCGTCACTGTGATCGAAGCCTTTTCGCCTCGCGATGTCGATAACCTGCTGATCGTGGCCGTGATCGTGATGATGGGCGCCCTGGGGTGGATTTTCTTTTGATCCGTCACAGTGTCCGCGCACAAACGAGGAAGGCCTGGGTTTGCCCAGGCCTTCCTCGTTTGTGCGCAGACACCGGCTGCCCCGGTGCCGCTCAGGGATAGATCTCGTCAAGCACCGGCTCGTAGTACACGGCCGGGCGGCCGTTTGGGCACGAGCAGCCTTCGGCCGGCAGGACCGGCACAGCGTTCTTGGCATAGGCGCCCTGCAGGGCCTGGCAGGCCGGGCAGGCCTCGTCTGCGACGGCCACGCGGATCAGGCGCACGCGTGGATTGTCGCGGAGTCGGGTCAACGCCGACTGAAGCTCATTTGCGGACGGCATGTCTTCCACCTCGGTATCGAATTCGCGTCACAAAACCTGGGCGATTATAGCACCCGCACCTTCGATCCCCGCAGTGAGGCCAATCGTGCTGCGGCGGTTTCTTTGCAGAGGCGTTTGCCCTGCAATCACGCTGTATTGCTTCGCCTTATCGCTGACTGCTCAACCTGAAGGATGTTGAGCGAAAGATGCGGTTGGACCGTCAGGGCTCGACCGAGGCCTGCGGGTTTTCGTGATGCACGAGGACGTCGACGGTCAGCGCCAGGGCCGCGGATGCCACGGCGCGTTGAACCGCACTTTGCAGAACCTGAGCCGCGTCCCAGATCCCGGCGCGCTCGGCCTGAACGGCACGACCGGTTCGGGCGTCGAACGCCTCGCCGGGGCGCAAATGGCCGATGATGGAGTCGCTGTCGTAACCGGCGTTGTCGATCAGGGTTCGAGTCGGCTGCTCGAGCGCGCGCAGCAAGCAGCGATAGGCGGCGCGTTCATCGTCATCGACGGCGCCCCTCAGGGCCGTGCGCAGCGCGGGTCGGCCCGCCAGCAACGCCGCCCCCCCACCGGGAACGACCCCGGCTGCCAGCGCTCCCTGCATGACCCGTGCGCCGCGCTCGGCCTGTTCGCGTCGCAAGGCGCTCTCGGCCGACGTCGCGCCGCCGATGAGCAGCCGCGCGACCTTGCCGGTCAGTCGGCCGATGCGTTCGCGCAAGCTGGCTTCACTTTCGCCGGTCGCCCGACCCAACGCGGATTGCAGTGCCCGAACATGGCGCGCGAGCGTTTGCGGGTCGCCGCCGCCGTTGAGCAGGCCCAGGTGATTCGGATCCGCCCAGACCTGGCCTGCCCGCCCGAGGTGCGCGAGCGCAACCCGGGCGAGCGCCGCGCTTGTCACCTGCAGCAGGGGCACGCCGCCGGTCAACACGCCCAGATCCTCGAGTGCGGCGGCTTGATGTAGGGCCGCCGTGCCCGGGACCTTGACCGCCATCGCCCTGAAAGCCTCGGGCTTGCTGCTCGCATTCTTCAAGAAGGCGTTGGCCTCGGCCGAGAGCTGGCGCGCAACGACGACCAGCCCGCCGCGGCCGGCCTTCATCGCGGCGTCGAGTGCGGGAACGAGCGCGCGCGGGTCGTGGATCTCGAAGTCGGTCAGCAGCACGGCCGCGTTGTCGATCTCGCCGCGCAAGCGTTTCGGGTCGATCACCTGGCGCTGGGAGAGCAGGCCGCCCTCCCAGAAGGCGCCGAGGATGTATTCGCGCTCGGTCACTGGGCCGAGGCCCAAGCGTACATCCAGGTGCCCGTAGCGCCCGATCGTGGCGTAGACCTCAGCCAACAGTGGTGGCAGAACCGGGTCGGGGCAGATCGACGCTGCCAGCTGGCCGAGCCGGGCGCGGCTCGTCAGCGGCCGGACCTGATCGTTCAAGATCGCCAGCACCTGGGGCAGTGCGCGCTCGAGGAAGTGGCGCAGGCGCATGGCGTCGCCGCCGGCCGCGATGTGTTTGGCACCGGCCGTGACGAGCGCATGGAACAGGACCGCGGCCGTTGCGGCGCCGTCGCCGTGCTCCTCGCGTTGGCGCCAGAGCATCTGGCGGATGAACATGGCGCCCATGTCCTCGTCGCGGTCGGCCAGCTGTGCGATCCGGCGCGCGATCAGGCCGGCGTCGTCAAGCACCTCGGGCGTCTCACCACGATGCGGGCGCTGTACGGCGACGTGGCGCGGCAGCGGGCCGAGCGTGGGACGCACCGCGGCCGCTACCTGGTCGATGCCGTTCAGGAAGCCGCGCCGCGCACGGGGCATAAGAACGACGCGTCGCACGGATCGGGTCGTCATCTCAACCGGCCGCCATCTGGGCCAGGAAGCGCCCACTATCTTTGATGATCCGTCGCTGCGTGGCGTAGTCGGTGTAGACCACGCCGAAACGTCTGGCGAACCCGCAGGCCCACTCGAAGTTGTCCAGCAACGACCAGACGAAATAGCCCTTGAGCGGCACGCCATCGCTGAGCGCCTGCCGCGCCTGGGCGAAGTGCTTGCGCAGATAGTGCGTGCGGCGCTCGTCGTGGACGGCGCCATCGGGCGTGACCACGTCGGCGAACGCCGCGCCGTTCTCGGTGACGTACATCGCCTGGGGATGATAGCTGTCGGACACGCCTTTGAGGATATCGTACAAACCGTTCGGCGAGACCTCCCAGCCCATCTCCGTGTATTCGCCGGGCGGGCTGTGGCGGTGCATGGCGATCGGGGGCAGGGCGGCGCCGGCGCCGACGACCGATCGCCGATAGAAGTTCACGCCCAGGAAGTCGAGCGGGGCGCGGATCTGTTCGAGATCGCCGGGCAGCACGTCGGGCGCTGCCGCCCCATAGAGCTGGAGCATGTCCTCGGGGTAGCGGCCCTTGAACACCGCATCGAGATACCAGCGGTTCTGGCAGCCATCCCAACGCCTGGCTGCAGCGACATCTTCGGG
>JAEURK010000131.1 GCA_016789175.1 Anaerolineales bacterium | reverse complement strand
GGCGGCGTTTTCCTGGCCATCTCGCTCAACGTGATCGACCTGGAGCAGATCCAGAACCCGCCCACCGATACCCCGACCGCGACGGTGACGGTGCCACCGACCTCCACCGGCACACCGGTGCCGACCGAGACACCGGCGCCGACCGAAACGCCCTTGCCGCCGCGCGAGTACGTCGTCCAGACCGGCGACACCTGCCTGGCGATCGCGTTCAACCTGGGCGTCTCGGTCAACAGCATCGTCACCACCAACCCCGTCCTCGGCGCGGCCTGTCAGCTTCCGCCACCGGGTCAGACGATCCTGGTGCCCTACCCGACCCCGACCGCCTCGCCATTCCCGACCGCGACGTTGTCTGGCCTGAGCGACTCGACGGCCGTGCCGCGTGTGGTGCACACCGTGGTCGAGGGCGACAATCTGGCCGCGATCGCACGTCGCTACGGCATCTCGGTCGAGGACATCGTCGAGGTCAATGGCCTGCCCAGCGCCGATGTGTTGCAGCTCGGGCGGTTGCTGGTCATCCCGATCGAGCGCGCCATCACGCCTGGGCCAACCTCGACCCCCACGCCCTTCCCGCCCTACCCGCCGGCCAACCTCCTGGTGCCGGCCGACGGCCAGGCCTTCGCGGCCGGCGAACCCGTGACACTCCAATGGGTCTCGGTCGGCGAGCTGCGGCCCGGCGAGGGCTATCAGGTGTGGATCGAAGACGTCACCTGCCAGTGCGCACGCACCTGGACCGCGGTCGTGGCCGATACGCGCTATGGCTTGCCGAGCGACTATCAGCCGCAGGACGATCGGCCGCACGTCTATCGCTGGTCCGTGATCCCGGTTCGGATCCGGCCGGGCACCGAAGGCCCGAACGCCGTGTACGACCCGGCCTCCGACCGCGCCAGCGCCGCGCGCACCTTCATCTGGCAACGCGGCGCCACGACGCCCTGACGATCGCCTATGCAACGTCTGCGCATCAGCTGGCTGGGCTTGTTGGCGCTTCTGTGCCTGATCGGCGCGGGCATCTTTCTGTCGCTTCAGCTGATCCAGTACAGTCGCTCGTTCGAACAGCTGCCGAGCGGTCTGTCGCTCGGCGGCGTGCCGGTCGGCGGCCTGACCGAGACCGAGGCGCGCCAGCAGGTTGTCTCGGTCTACAACAGCGACGTCGAGCTCCGCTACCGCGACGCCGTGATCGTGCTCAAACCGGCGGCCGTCAATTTCGAGGTCAACGTCGACGCGATGCTGCCGCAGGTCGTCAGCCTGCGCGGGACCGATACGTTCTGGATCGGGCTATGGGATTATCTCTGGCTACGCCCGTCCATCGCGCGCGACGTTGAGCTGAACGCCACTTACTCCCAGGCCAGTCTGCGCCGTTTCCTCGACGACGTCGCCGCGCGCTACGATCAACCCGGCAACGCGCCCGAGCCGGACCCCGAGAACCTGGGCTTCAGGCCCGGCGCGCCTGGCCAGGCGCTCAACGTCGAGCCCGCGCTCGAGCTGATCGACGTCGCCCTGCGCAGCCCGCGGGGCGAGGATCGCGTCATCAACCTGCCGCTGGTCGAGCAGACCCAGGTCAATCCGTCGTTCGGCACGTTGCGTGAGCTGCTGGTCGAGGACACGAAACTCTGGGGCTTCTCGGGCGTGATCAGTCTGTACCTGGCCGACCTGCAGAACGGTGATGAGTTGGCGTTCACGCTGCGCGGCGCCGACGTCGTCACCGGGCCGGTCGCGTTCAGCGCGATGAGCACGATCAAGATCCCGGTCGCTCTGGCCTACTACCTCAAGAGCGACACCGCGCCAACCGAGGGCATCCAGCTGTTGCTGCAGCGCAGCCTGGACGAATCCCAAAACCGCGACACCGACCAGCTGTTGCGCCTGATCGGCGACGGCGACGGCTACACCGGCACGCGTCAGATGGTCGCGATGCTACAGACGCTCGGGCTCGAGAACACCTACCTGAGCGGATTGCTCGACGTCCAGGGCGCGGTGCTCCTGCCGCTCGCCACGCCGGCCAACGGGCGCGCCGACATCAATCTCAACCCCGATCCGTACAACCAGACCACGGCGGTCGAGATGGGCGCCCTGAACGTGATGATCTATCAGTGCTCGCAGGCCAAGGGCCCGCTCCTGCTGGCGTTCAACGGCAAGATCACGCCGGCCGAGTGCCAGGAGCTCCTGCAGATGATGACCGAGAACGCCGTCGGCCCGATCTTCATCTCGAGCGGCTCCGGCGGCGCCGTGGTCGCACACAAGCACGGCTGGGACTCGACCCCGCTCACGAACGCCGGTGACACCGCCCTGGTGTTCACGCCCGAAGGCGACTACGCCCTGACGATCTTCCTGCATCAACCCGAGACCATCCTGTTCGACGACGCGAACCGCATCATCGGCCGATTGGCGCAGGCGATTTACAACTTTTACGCGCAGAAGAACTAACAGAAACAGGAAACGTGGGAGAGGGTGACGACAATCGGCCGACGCAGTCGGGGCACCCGCTATCGCGTTGGTTGAGCCGTGACGTGATCAGTCTGGAGTTGCCCGCTTGACCAACGTCAGCCGGTTGACGCCGTTGGCGTGGACGTAGTCGACCTCGTCCATCACCTGACGGATGAAGCGTAGGCCGTAG